>NZ_JAMYSA010000021.1:0-74214 GCF_040321735.1 Mesorhizobium sp. M0293 | reverse complement strand
CATGCCCGCCTCGCGCCCCCCCACCACCCAACCCCTCCCCCTGGCCGCGGGGCCCCAAACACGACGCAACCATGACCAGGCCCACCCCACCCGCGGCGGCGGCCCAGGCGACGCCGACCGGTACCGCCATGAAGCGGCCCCAGGCCTGCGCCAGCCAGGACGATCCTGCCGGCGCTCGCGCCGGTCCGGCCTCGGCATCGAGCGCCCTGGCGAAGCGGCTCAGCGCGTCGGCCGGCGGACGGATCGCTTCGTTGGCAGCCGCCGTGCCGGAGAATTCGGCTTCGGCCTCACCAAGGGCGGCAAGTGCCGCCGGATCGCTGGCCAGCCATTCCTCGACGGCTTCCAGGTCCGAACCTTCCAGCGAGCCGTTCAGATAGAACGGCAGCAGCATTTCCATTTCGTCGCGGCGCGACATTTTTTCAGCGGCGCTCATGGCCACCCCCTGTCGTAACCGGCGGCCTTGAGGGCCTCACCGAGTTTCTTGCGGGCGTAAAACATCCGGGTCTTGACGGTCGCGACCGGAATGTCGAGCACCTCGCCGATCTCGTTCACCGACTGTCCATGATAATAGGCAAGATCGATCACCACGCGGTGCTCTTCCGGCAAGGCGTCGACGAAGCGGCGCAGGGCGGCAGCCTTGTCCTCCTTCATGGTGACGACTTCCGGCGTGTCGGCACTGTCAGGCACCGCGGCGGCGGCCTCGTCGTCGATCCAGGCTTCCTTCTTCTTGCGCAGCAAGGACAGCGCCTTGAAACGGGCGATGCCGAGCAGCCATGTCGAGACTTCGGAGCGCCCTTCGAAGCCTGGCGCCTGGCGCCATAGCTCGAGGAACACTTCGTTGGCGATATCGTCAGCCATCATCTCCGATCCCGTCTGGCGCGCCACGAAGCGGTAGACCCGCGCGTGGTGACGCATGAACAGGAGCCGCACGGCGGCACGGTCGCCCTTCGCGACCCGGTCGACAAGCGCGCGATCGGTCTCCGTCGCTGCCGTCATGGCCGGTCGAGCCGCCTGGCTCCTGTCTGCTCTGTCGCTGATCGGCCCAAAAAGGTTCATCCTCCGCCAAGGAATTTTTGGGAGGCTAACCGAAGTCATTAGGTGTTGCCAGAGGCAGGATCTTCCCTTCTCCCCTTGTGGGGTGAGCAGCCGGTTCGCGAAGCGAATTCATCGTGCCAATGGCACGATGAAAGGCCGGCGAACGCCGGGACGCGGCGAAGCAGCGGGGACCCGGCGGGGCGGATCGTCCACCGCCCGAGCCCTTCGCAGGCTCAGGGGGCGTTCGAAGCTCGAAAAGCCAAGAAAATTGGCTTTTCGTCTGCTGCGCGAACCGCTTCTCACCCCAAAAACGGCTTCGCCTTCATCGTCTCCGGCACGGGAACACCCAGCCGGCTCAGCACTGTCGGCGCAAGCTGCAGCTGGTCGAGCAGCGTATCGGCCTGCGGCCCCTCGCCGGGGCCGAAATAATACAGCGCGAAATCCTGCATCTCATCGTCATGGCCGCCATGATGACCACGGTCGGTCTGGCCATGGTCGGCGGTGACCATCACCTCATAGCCGGCTTCGATCCAGCGTGGCAGGAAGGCAGCCAGCATGCCGTCCATCGCATAGACGGCATGGTCCATCTCGTGGCAATCATGGCCGAAGCGGTGGCCCATCGAATCCAGCGTGCAGGTGTGCAGGATGCCGTAGTCGATGCCGTGGCGTTTGGTCAGCATGGTCAGCGTCGCGAACAGGTCGACATCGCTTGGCGTCATCTGGTTGCGGGCATTGTAACCGGTCATGGTGTGGAAGCGGCCATGCGTGATCGGCCCGCTCGGCTCGTCGAATTCCATGTCCTCGACCAGGTCGAACGGATAGGCCCGGAAGAACTCGGACCAATACGAATGGGTCACAGCACCCGTCTTGCCGCCGGCCTTGCTGACTTCGGAGAAGATGTCGGGCTGCGCCACGCGGAACCGGTTCTCGTTGGAGAGGATGCCGTGCACCTGGGGCGAAACGCCGGTATGGATCGAGGCATAGCAGCAAGCCGAGGTCGACGGCAGCACGGAGCGCATCTTCCAGACCCGCGCCTCGCCCGATTGCACCCAGCCTTCGAGATTGCCCATCAGCCGGCGCCAGTTCCTGTAGGGCACGCCGTCGAGGATGATCAGCAACAGTTTTGTCGCGAGCGCCATGGGCGACTCCGGAAGGCTTTGTTGTTGAAGGATGGTTTCGCGGCTTATGCCACGAATTCCCTAGTTCCCCGCGCTGGCCATGCGCCGTCCCTTGATCGCCTTTTCCAGCCAGCCGATCTCCATTTCCGGAACCGAAGAGAGGAGAAGATCGGTATAGGCGTCGAAGGGTGGACTCAGCACCTTGCTCTTCGGACCGTAGCGCACCACCTCGCCGCGATACATCACCGCGATCGAGTCGGCGATCGACTTCACCGTCGCCAGGTCATGCGTGATGAAGAGGTAGGCGACGTTCTCCTCCTTCTGCAGCTCAAGCAGCAGCTCGAGGATGCCGTGTGCCACCAGCGGATCGAGTGCTGAAGTCACCTCGTCGCAGATGATCAGCTTGGGTTTGGCGGCAAGTGAGCGAGCGATGCAGACGCGCTGTTTCTGGCCGCCGGAAAGCTCGGCCGGGTAGCGGTCGGAAAAGCCCTTGCCCATCTCGATCTTGTCGAGCAGTTCGGCGACGCGTTTGTCGCGCTCGCGGCCGCGTATGCCGAAATAGAACTCCAGCGGCCGGCCGATGATGGTGCCGACGGTCTGACGCGGGTTCATCGCCACGTCGGCCATCTGGTAGATCATCTGCAACTGCCGCAGATCCTCCTTCGGCCGGTCGGCCAGCCGGTTTGCCAGCGGACGCCCATCGAAGGTGACAGTGCCTTCTTCTGGCGGCAGCAAACCGGTGATGGCGCGCGCCAGTGTCGACTTCCCGGAGCCGGACTCGCCGACGACCGCCAGCGTCTGGCCCGGATAGATGTCGACCGAGACGTTCTTCAGCACCTTGATGTGGCTGCGGCCATAGGCGGCGGTGACGTTCTTCACCGACAGGAATGGCGACGTGCCGGGCTTCTGTTCGGCATGCTCGATCTCATGCACCGACACCAGCGCGTTGGTGTACTCCTGGCGTGGCTCCTTGATGATCTGCCTTGTGCCGCCCCATTCGACCAGCCTTCCATGACGCAGCACCATGATTTCGTCGGAAACCTGGGCGACGACAGCGAGGTCATGCGTGATGTAGAGCGCCGCCACATGGGTATCGCGGATGGCGTCCTTGATAGCCGCCAGCACGTCGATCTGGGTCGTCACATCGAGCGCCGTGGTCGGCTCGTCGAAGACGATCAGGTCCGGCTCGGAGCACAGCGCCATCGCCGTCATCACGCGCTGCAGCTGGCCGCCCGAGACTTGGTGCGGAAAGCGTTCGCCGATGGTTTCGGGGTTCGGCAGGCTGAGCTTCTTGAACAGTGCGACGGCACGCTTTTCAGCCTCGGCGCGCGTCGCAGTGCCGTGCAGCAGCGTGGCTTCGACCACCTGGTCCATCAGTCGGTGCGCCGGGTTGAAGGCCGCTGCGGCCGACTGCGCGACATAGCAGACCTCGCGGCCGCGCAGCTTGCGGAAGCCGTCCTTGCCGCCTTTGAGGATGTCGCGGCCGTTCAGGATGACCTCACCGCCGGTGATGCGCACACCACCGCGTCCATAGCCCATCGACGACAGGCCGATGGTCGACTTGCCGGCGCCGGATTCGCCGATCAGCCCAAGCACCTTGCCCTTCTCGAGTGTCAGCGAGACATCGTGCACCAGCACGATGTTCTTGGGCGGTTCGCCCGGCGGGAAGACAGTCGCCTCGATGCGCAGATTGCGGATGTCGAGCAGCAGGCCTGACTTTGGTTGCCCGGGCTTCGCTTTGCTGTCGGCCATCACCCGCGTCCTCCCTTGAGGCTTGTCGTCCGGTTGAGCACCCAGTCTGCGACCAGGTTGACGGAAATCGCCAGCAGGGCGATCGCCGCCGCCGGGATGAGTGCGGCCGCGATGCCGAAGACGATGCCGTCCTTGTTTTCCTTGACCATGCCGCCCCAGTCGGCGTCCGGCGGCTGTACGCCAAGGCCGAGGAATGACAGCGTCGACAGGAACAGCACGGCGTAGATGAAGCGCAGGCCGAGTTCCGAAACCAACGGCGACAATGCGTTGGGCAGAATCTCGCGGAAGATGATCCAGGCGCTGCCCTCACCGCGCAGTTTCGCCGCCTCGACATAGTCCATGACGTTGATGTCGACGGCGACCGCGCGCGACAGGCGGTAGACGCGGGTCGAGTCGAGAATGCCCATCACCAGGATCAGCGTCACCAGGTTGGTCGGCAGCACGGAGAGCACGACCAAGCCCATGATCAGCGTCGGAATCGACATCAGCAGATCGACGAGGCGCGACAGCAGCGTATCGAACCAGCCGCCGAAGACCGCCGCCGAGAAGCCGAGGATGGCGCCGAGCGAGAACGACAGCGCGGTGGCGAGCACCGCGATGAACAGGGTGATGCGGGCGCCGTAGATCATGCGCGACAGGAGATCGCGGCCGAGATTGTCGGTCCCAAGCAAATGGCTAGCCGACATCGGTTCCCATACGTCGCCGACGATTTCGCCATTGCCGTGCGGTGCGATCCACGGTGCGACGACCGCCGCCAGCACGAACAGTGCCGTCAGGATTATGCCGATCAGGGCAGGGATGGGGATGCGTTTAATATCGAGCATATCCGCCCCTTATTTTGGATGTCTGAGACGCGGATTGGCGACGATCGCCGCTATGTCCGCAATGATGTTCAGGCTGATGTAGACAGCGGCGAAGATCAGTCCGACCGCCTGCACCACCGGCACGTCGCGTTTGGTGACGTGGTCGACCAGATATTGTCCCATACCCGGATAGACGAAGATCACTTCGACCACGACGACGCCGACGATCAGGTAGGCTAGGTTGAGCATGACGACGTTGATGATCGGCGCGATGGCATTGGGGAAGGCATGCTTGCGGATGACGTTGAAGGCCGACAGGCCTTTCAGTTCCGCCGTCTCGACATAGGCCGACTGCATGACGTTGAGGATCGCCGCACGCGTCATGCGCATCATGTGGGCGAGCACGACCAGCGTCAGCGCCGTCGCCGGCAAGGCGATCGCCTGCATGCGTTCGCCGAACGGCATGCCGTCATAGACGGTCGAGATGCCGGGGAATATCTGCCATTTCACGGCGAAGAAATAGACGAGCACATAGCCGATGAAGAACTCGGGAAAGGAGGTCGAGGCGAGCGCCAGTCCGGAGATCAGCTTGTCGACCCAGCCATTGCGGTAGCGCACCGCGATCAGGCCGAGGATGATCGCCAGCGGCACGGCGACGATCGCCGCCCAGAAGGCGAGGAACAGCGTGTTCCACAGCCGGCCCTTGATCGACGTTGCGATATCCTGCCCGCTCGACATGGCCGTGCCAAGATCGCCGGTCAGCACGCCGCCCAGCCAATGGAAATATCTGATATAGGCTGGCTGGTTGAGCCCGAGCTGTTCGCGCAGATTGGCGAGCGATTCCGGTGTCGCCGATTGCCCGAGAATGGCTTGCGCGACATCGCCGGGCAGGATCTGGGTGCCGGCGAAGATCAGGACCGAAACGGCCAACAAGAGGAGAATGCCCAGCGCAACGCGCTGGGCCACCAGTTTCAAGATGGGTGAGGACATCTCCGCAAGGCCAGGCTCAGGCTTCGAGCCAGCACTTCGCCAGCGCGTAGCCGTTCATCAGCTCCTGATGCGGATCGTCGATCCAGCCGCCGACCTTGGCGCCGGTCGCGTCGATGAACTGGTTGAACATCGGCAGGATCAGGCCGCCCTCGTCGCGTACCATGACAGCCATGTCGTGGTACATCTGCTTGCGCTTGGTCTCGTCGAGTTCGGCGCGCGCCGCCAGCACCATCTTGTCGAAGTCCGGACGCTTGAAACGCGTGTCGTTCCAGTCGGCGGTCGACAGATAAGCGGTGGAATACATCTGGTCCTGGGTCGAGCGGCCGCCCCAGTAGGAAGCGCAGAAGGGCTGCTTGTTCCAGACCTCGTTCCAGTAGCCGTCGCCGGGCTCACGCTTGAGCTCGATCTTGATGCCGGCCTTGGCCGCGCTCTGCTGGAAGAGCTGGGAAGCGTCGACGGCGCCGGGGAAGGCAACGTCCGAGGTGCGCAGCAGAACGGCGCCGTCATGGCCCGACTTCTTGTAGTGGAACTTCGCCTTGTCGGGATCGTACTTGCGCTGCTCGATCTCGGTAAACAGCGGATAGGACGCGTTGATCGGGAAGTCGTTGCCGAGGGAGCCGTAGCCGCGCAGGATCTTGTCCAGCATCTCCTCGCGGTCGATGGCCAGCTTGAGCGCCATGCGCAGATCGTTGTTGTCGAACGGCGCCGTGTTGCAATGCATGATGAACACGTAGTGGCCGGGACCGGCGTGATTGCGGATGGTGACGCCCGGCAGGCGCTTGATCAGGTCGACGATCTTCGGCTCGACGCGGTTGATCATGTTGACCTGGCCACCCTGCAGGGCCGCGGTACGCGCCGTCGCGTCGTTGATGACAATGACCTCGATCTGGTCGGCATGGCCCATCTTGTCGCCTTGCCAGTAATTGGCGAAGCGCTCGGCGCCATGGCGCACGCCAGGCTCGTTGGTCTTGACCACGTAAGGGCCGGCTGAGATGCCGGCGTCTGGCTTGTCCTTGCCGCCGTTCGGCTGGACGATCAGGTGATAGTCGCTAAGCAGATAGGGAAGGTCGGCGTTCGCCTCCTTCAGCGTCAGCACCACTTCCTTGCCGCTGGCCTTGATGGTTTCGATGCCCTTCATGTAGCCGAGCGCGCCGGACTTCGACTTTTCGTCCGAATGGCGCTCCAGCGTGGCGGCAACGTCTTCGGCGGTCACGGTCTTGCCGTTGTGGAATTCGACGCCGTCACGGATCTTCAGCGTCCACACCTTGGCGTCGTCCGACGAGCCGATCTCCTCGGCGATGCGGTTCTCGAGCTTGCCCTCCGGCGAAAGCTCGACGATCATTTCGCCCCAGCACTTGCCGAAGGCGAACGGCACCTGCGTCATCATCAGTGCCGGATCGAGGCTGTTGGTGGATTCACCGCCGACCAGGCCGGCCTTAAGCGTGCCGCCCTTGACAGGGCCGGCCGCGCGAGCCGCACTTGAAAGCAGCGAGTTGGCGAAGGGGGCGGTGACGCCGAGCGCTGCCGCCCGACCGAGAAAATCACGACGGCTCAGTTTGCCCGACGCGACACGCCGGCTAAGAAATTCCAGTTCGTTCGACATTTTGAGTTCCTCACTCTGTTGGTTCGACTCTGCGGTCGTTTTTCTTGTTTCTTGTGAGGAGAATAATGACCGCAAGGGAAAGCGGTAAGCAAGACCGAATGCGACATGCCGTGGCGTAAATCGTACGTCGCAATTGGATCAATGAAATCGGCGCTCAAAGAAGCGCGCGTGGCACCTTCTCCTCGAAATTGCGCTCGAAAACGAGCTCTTCGCCCTCATAGGCTTCGATTTTGGCGCTGACGATGAAGTTTTGCGCGTCCGATCGCATTTCTGCCGATGTCTCGGTGCGTACCGACCATCCATTTCGCGACAGGGTCTGCGTCCAGCGCGTCTTCCCCGAGGCCGACAGCGGATCGTCGGGGTGGATCGTCCAGGTCTCGCGGGCGATGCTGCCATTGGCCAGGCCATGGGCGAGATCGCGAACCTCGCCGAAATCATCTGTTATGGAAAGCGTGACAATTCCGGTCTTCTCGTCGCGATCGACATGGCGCTCGGAACTGGTGGCGCGGATCGTTTCGGTTGCCCAGGGGGTGGCACCTTCCGGCGAGGCGAACGTTACTTCGTCGCCTGTCGCCAGCGGCCGTAGCGGCAAGCTGAGCGTCGCCGCCGACAAGGTGAGCTGTACCGGCTCCGGCGACGGCCAGATCATCGGCCAATAGGTGTTCGAAACGGCAACACGCAAGCGGTGGCCGGCCGGCACGCGGTAGGCGCATTGATCGAGCACGACGCGTGCCGACACGGTTTCGCCCGGCACCAGCGCTTCCGGAAATTCGTGCGAGTTGCGATGCGTCAGGTTGAGCACGCCATAGGAGATCAACTCCGAGGCGCCGTCGGGATGCACGTCGCAAAGTCGGACAGCGATGTTGGCTTGGCGCCGGTCGGAGGACAGCCGCACCTCGACTTCCGGCGCGCCGACAATGTCGATCGTCTCGCCGAGTTCCGGCTGGTCGAAACACACCGACACCGCATCGTCCGGGCGCTGGTCGCCGGGCAGTTCCGGGCCGAAAGTGAAGGGAAAATACTCGCCGCCGGCCAGGCCGCAGCTTTGCGGCGAGGCAACGATGGCAGGCCTGCTACCATCAGCGATAAGCTCAATCGATTGCGTCTTGATGTTGGACGACGGCCATTGCTGCTCCGCAACCCAGCGGCCCGGCCGCTCGGGATGCCAGCGCGCCGGACGCACGCTGTCCATGACATAGGCGCGGTAGGCGGGGTCGGCCTCGACGCCTGTGTCGATATCCTTCAGCCATCGGTCCCACCAGCGCAACGCCTCCTGCAGGAAGCCGATGGCGGGCTTAGGCCCGGCGTAATGCGGGTATTTGTGGATCCACGGCCCGATGATGCCCTTGACCGGAGCTTTGATGTTGCTGGCCAGATGCGAGACGGTGTTGCGGTAGCCGTCATGCCAGCCACCGATCGACAGCACCGCGGCCTTGACGGCGGAAAAATCCTCGCAGATCGAGCCGCGCTTCCAGTAGGCGTCGCGGTGCTGGTGCTTCAGCCACAGCGGCGCCAGGAAGGACTGGTTCTCCAGTCGGGTCAGCCACAGGTCGCGCCATCTGTTGTCGCCGGCCAAAAGAGGATCCGGCGGCCGCGACGAGTAGGACAGCATGGTCGAGGCCCAGCCGAAATTCTCGATCAGCAGGCAGCCGCCCTTGTAGTGGATGTCGTCGGCATAGCGGTCGACGGTCGAACACAGGCTGATCACCGCCTTCAGCGCCGGCGGCTGCTTGGCCGCGACCTGCAGGCAGTTGAAGCCGCCCCAGGAAATGCCCATCATGCCGACATTGCCGTTGCACCAGGGCTGGCTTGCCGCCCAGGCGATGACGTCGCAGGCATCCTGCAATTCCTGCTCGGAATACTCGTCGTCCATCAACCCTTCGGAATCGCCATTGCCGCGCATGTCGACGCGGATCGAGGCGTAGCCGTGGCCGGCGAAATACGGATGCGTCAGCTGATCGCGGAAGATGGTGCCGTCGCGCTTGCGGTAGGGCAGATGCTCGAGGATCGCCGGCACCGGATCGTCGCCGGCATCTTCCGGCATCCAGACCCGCGCCGACAGCCGGCAGCCATCCGGCATGACGATCCCCATATCCGGAAATTCGACGACCTTGCGGGGAAATTCGGTGACTGTTTTCATGGCTGCATAACGCCCCGCGACGCGGCGACTTTCAATCGCCATTCGCGACTGGAGCAGCGAAAAATGCGACCTGTGCCGCTACCGCAATTCATCCAGCAGTTCGGGATGTTTTTCCAGCAGCGTCATCAATTGAATGGTCGGGCCACTCGGCTCGATCAGGCCCCTTTCATACTTGTCGAAAGCATTCTCGCCGACTTTGAACAGAGATCCTGCCTCGCGCTGCGACAGATTGAGCTTTGTGCGCATGCGGCGGATGGTTGCCGGGGCCGGCACACCATCGATCTTCTCCTTGAGGGCGCGGAGCGCGGCGTCGACGGCAGCCATGTCATCTCCGACATGCACACCCTCGTCACCGGATGCTGGATAGTAACCCGGAAGGTCGACAATTATGCTCTCGCCCTTGTACGCTACGGTGAATGGACGCACTTCACGCGTGAGCGTTTCCCCGGTTTCGGGGGAAATCATGGTCCGATTTTCTTCTCTTGTCGCCATGATCATTTCTCCTTGAACGACATGACCGTGAACTCAGTCACGACATCCGCTTGGAATTTCACGTAGAGGATCAGGTCGCGCACCGGCACGTGATAGACATCCTGCCAGACCCGATGATCCGCAAAGGTCGTCATGGACTTCACGAACATTTTTCGCGTCATGCCGCCGATCACCTCGACCACACCGGCACGGTCGAAGCCAAGACCGGTGGCATCCCGCAGAGCGGATGTCGTGATCGCCAGCGTATCGACAGACCCGAACGTCGTCTTGATGGCATCAAGATCGTAGGTGGGCCTGCGTTTCTCCATGACACAATATGCCACCATAAAGGGGGCAATTCAAGAGTGTGCCATCGGCAGGCCTGAGAGCCTAATTCAGCGGAATGTCGTTCTCATCCTTGTTCGCCTGATAGGCGCCGGACAATTCGTCGTAGCGTGCCGAAATCTCGCTGATCCGCGTTTCCAACCGCTGGCGCTCGGCCTTGGGCAGCGACCGCACCAAGCGGCGAATGGAAAAACTCTTCCAGTAAGCGTTCTCGGCATTATAGCCGCCGGGATCGAGGGTGAAGACCTCTTTCAGGATCTTCAAATCATGCGGGATGGCGAAACTGTCGCGTGAGTCCTCATGGCTGAACAGATAGTAGAAATTGTCGAAGCCGGTCCAGGTGATAGCCGACAGGCACAGCGAGCACGGCTCGTGCGTGGCGATGAAGATGGCGTCTTTCGTATCGACGCGCTCCGCCTTCGGCATTTCGTAGAAGCGCTTCAGGCAGTGCACCTCGCCATGCCAGAGCGGGTTCTCGATCTCGTTGTTGGTCTCGGCCAGCACCAGCGAATGGTCGTCCTTGCGCAGGATCGCCGCGCCGAACAGCTTGTTGCCGTGGGCGACGCCTTCGGCCGTCTTCGGCACGATATCGTGCTCGATGACGTCGAGCAGGCGGTCGATCAGCGAAATGTCGGTCATTACGGGTCTCCTGCTGCATGTCGCCCAAAAGTGCCCCCGGTTTTGGGGCGACGACATGCACAAAAAATCAAGGGAGATGGATCTCGTAGGCGTGCGAGAAATGGAATTCCTCGAGGTTGGAGCCGTCGCCGCCACGGTCGACGATCAGGAAGTCCTGAGCCTCGCCGAGCGGCGTCAGCACGCCATGCCAGAGATTGCGGGAATAGTTGATGCCCTGTCCGGATGCGGTGATGAAGGCATGCGGCTCGCCCGGCCCCTCATCGCCATCGTGGCAGACGACGACCAGGAACGGGCGTGGCGACAGCGGGATGAAGGCCTGGCTGCCGAAGGGGTGGCGCTCGACCATCGTCAGCTTCAGCGGCAATTCGTAGGGCGTGCCGCGCACCATCGAGATGAGCACGCGGGCATTCGGCCCGGTCGCCTCGGCGGTGGCGAGATCGTGGTAGCGCTCGGCCCTGCCGCCATTGATCGGGTAGTGGTTGTCGCCGCCCATGTCGATGACGTCGCCAAATGGAGCAAAGCTTTCGCGGGTCAGCGGCCGCGCGACGATACGGGTCATGGCGCGCGCTTTGCGATGCCGGCGCCGCCGAGCTTGGCGTGCCGGTTGACGTCCTTGTAGAGCAGATAGCGGAATTTGCCCGGACCGCCGGCATAGCAGGCCTGCGGACAGAAGGCGCGCAGCCACATATAGTCACCGGCCTCGACCTCGACCCAGTCCTGGTTGAGACGATAGACCGCCTTGCCCTCCAGCACATAGAGCCCGTGCTCCATGACATGGGTCTCGGCGAAGGGAATGACCGCGCCGGGTTCCAGCGTCACAATGGTCATGTGCATGTCATGGCGCAAATCGGCTGGGTCGACGAAACGCGTCGTCGCCCAGCGGCCCTCGGTGCCGGGCATCGGCGTTGGCACGATCTCCTGTTCGTTGGTGAAGAAGGCTTCGGGCGCATCGAGACCGTCGACCGCCTCGTAGGCCTTGCGAATCCAATGGAAGCGGACTTCGGCCTTGCCTTCGTTGCGAACCGTCCAGACGCTGGCCGGCGGCAGGAAGGCAAATCCACCAGGCCGCAACACGTGCTTCTTTCCTGCAAGCAGAACCGTCAATTCGCCCTCGACCACGAACAGGGCGCCTTCGGCGCCGGCATCGGGTTCCGGCCGATCGCTGCCGCCGCCGGGCGCGACCTCGACAATGTACTGCGAGAACGTTTCGGCAAAACCGGATAGCGGTCGCGATAAGATCCAGACGCGGGCCTTGTCCCAGAACGGCAGAGCGCTGGTGACGATGTCCTGCATCACGCCCCGGGGGATGACGGCATAGGCCTCGGTGAAGACGGCGCGGCCGGTCAGCAGCTCGCTTTGGCCGGGGTTGCCGCCATGCGGTGCATAATAGGTTCGCTCGGGCATCCTGATCGTATCCATGGGTTTCAAACCTATTGCGGAAGCATGTCCTTGAGGCGGAGCAGCGCGATGCGCTCGACCTGTTTGCAGGCGGTTTCGAACTCGACGCCCCGGCTGTTGCCGATGCGCGTCTCGAATTCGGCGAGGATCTCCTCCTTCGTCTTGCCCTTCACCGCGATGATGAAGGGGAAGCCGAAGGTAGTGACGTAGGCGGCGTTCAATTTGGAGAACAGCTCGCGTTCCTTGTCGGTCAGCGCGTCTAGCCCAGCCGAGGCCTGTTCCCTGGTCGATTCCGCCGTCAGCCGTTTGGCCTTGGCCAGCTTGCCGGCAAGGTCGGGGTGGGCGTTGAGCACCGAAAGCCGCTCGGTCTCGCTGGCGGCACGGAAGATGCGGCAGAGCGCATTGTGCAGGCCACCGGCGGAGTCATGCGCCGGCCCCAGTTCCAGTTCATGGGCGCGTTCTGCGATCCAGGGCGAATGCTCGAACACGCCACCGAAGGTATGGACGAAGGTCCCGAATTCCATCTTGGATGGCCTGAGTGCCGCCGGCTTGTAGGGATGGTTCTCCTGCCAGTGCCTGGCGATATCGATGCGTCGCGCCAGCCAGACCTTGTCATGCGATTTGACATAGTCGACGAAGCGCTTCAGCGCCGCGGCCCGCCCCGGACGCCCGACGAGGCGGCAATGCAGGCCGATGTTCATCATGCGCGGTCGGCCGGCCTTGCCTTCCGCGTAGAGCGTGTCGAAACTGTCTTTGAGATAGGCAAAGAACTGGTCGCCCGAATTGAACCCTTGCGGCGTGGCGAAGCGCATGTCGTTGGCATCGAGCGTATAAGGGATGATGAGCTGCGTGCCGCCCGCGTGCTCGAACCAATAAGGCAGTTCGTCGTCATAGGTGTCCGACACGTAGTCGAAGCCACCCTCTTCCGCCACAATTCGCACCGTGTTGACCGATGTGCGGCCCGTATACCAGCCGGTCGGGCGCTGGCCCGTCACCTCGTAATGCAGTTTGATCGCCGCTTCGAGGTCGCTACGCTCATCCTCGGCGCTATGGTCGCGGTAGTCGATCCATCTCAGACCGTGCGAAGCGATCTCCCAGCCGGCTTCCTGCATGGCCGTGACCTGATCGGGCGAGCGGGCGAGCGCGGTGGCGACGCCGTAGCAGGTGATCGGCACCTCGGCTTCGGTAAGCAGCCGCAGCAGCCGCCAGAAGCCGGCGCGGGCGCCATATTCGTAGATTGATTCCATATTCCAGTGACGCTGGCCCACCCAGGGTGCCGCACCAACGATTTCCGACAGGAAGGCCTCGGACGCCTTGTCGCCATGCAGCACGCAGTTTTCGCCGCCTTCCTCGTAATTGACGACGAACTGCACGGCGACATACGCACCGCCAGGCCATTTAGGGTCCGGCGGATTGGCTCCGTAGCCGCGCATATCTCTGATGTAACGCATCGTCCCTCCCGCCGGGCGCCGCCCGAAGTATGATCAGAATATCGAAAGGACTGCTCGCGCATTCCCCCGAAAATTTTTGAAAGTGTTTTTGTCGCACTCCGCTCGACCGGGACTTATGCATCGCCTTTAATTGGCGCACAATTCACTGTTGATACTTGATCGTACCGGGCCAATTCGCTCGTACCGGAAATGGGAGGCGGCCAATGGCAGAAACGTCGAAAGCCGATGGCGGGCGTCTGACGACCCATGTCCTCGACACGGCGACCGGCAAGCCGGCGGCGGGACTGTCGATCGCGCTTTATCACCTCGAGGGCAAGGCGCGGACACATCTGAAGACTGTAGTCACCAATGCCGACGGCCGTTGCGATAAGCCGCTGCTCGTCGGCGCGGAGTTCCGTACCGGCGAATACGAACTGGTCTTCGCGGCCGGTGATTATCTGCGCCAGCAGGGAACGAAATTGCCGAGCCCGGCCTTTCTTGACTTGATACCAATTCGTTTCGGCGTGGCCGAGCCGGTGCACTATCATGTGCCGCTGCTCGTCTCGCCCTATGGCTACTCGACCTACAGGGGGAGCTGAGGCATGGCCAATGTCAATATCCGCAACGAGATCCGCTTCATTCTTAATGGCAGGGATGTCGTGCTTTCATCGGTGGCCCCTGATGCAACCTTGCTCGACTGGCTGCGGCTCGACCGTTCGCTGCGCGGCACCAAGGAAGGCTGCGCCGAAGGCGATTGTGGGGCCTGCACGGTGCTGGTCGGCAAACTATCCGCTGGCGGATTGGTCTACGAAAGCGTCAATGCCTGCATACGCTTCCTCGGCTCGCTGGACGGCACCCATGTCGTAACCGTCGAGCATTTGCGTGGGTCACCGGGGCAGTTGCACCCGGTGCAGCGGGCGATGGTCGATTTCCACGGTTCGCAATGCGGCTTCTGCACGCCGGGTTTCGTCATGTCACTCTATGGCCTGTGGATGAGATCATCAGATCCGTCGAACGCGGCAATCGAAAAGGCGTTGCAGGGTAACCTATGCCGTTGCACCGGCTACGAGGCGATCATGCGCGCGGCGCATGCCATCTCCAGCTACGGCAAGGTGGCGAAGGACCCGCTGGCGGCGGAGCGCAAGGCGATCACCGCGAGGCTTGAGGCCATGCATGACGGGGCGCGGATCGAGATCGGTTCGGCCAAGACGCGGCTGGTCATTCCGGCCAACGTCGACGATTTCGCCGCCGTTCTGGAAAAGGAACCGGGCGCCACCATCGTTGCCGGCGCGACCGATGTCGGTCTGTGGGTGACCAAACACATGCGCGATATTTCGCCTGTCATTTTCATAGGCAATCTCGACGGGCTTTGCATCATCTCGGAAGACGACGGCGTCATTTCGATCGGCGCCGGCGTGACCTATACCGAGGCGTTCTCGACGCTGGCCAGACGCATCCCTGCGCTGGGGCCGCTATTCGATCGCATCGGTGGCGAGCAGGTGCGCAACATGGGCACCATCGGCGGCAACATAGCCAACGGCTCACCGATTGGCGATATGCCGCCGCCCCTGATCGCGCTCGGCGCGCGGCTGACGCTGCGCAAGGGCAACAAGCGGCGCACGATCCCGCTGGAAGCCTTCTTCATTGCCTATGGCAAGCAGGACCGGCAGCCGGGCGAGTTCGTCGAGGCCGTGCAGGTGCCAGTGCCGGCCAAGGGCACAAAATTCGCCGTCCACAAGATCACCAAGCGCCGCGACGAGGACATCACGGCAGCCCTCGGCGCCTTCTTCCTGACGCTGGCCAGGGATGGCACGGTCGCGGATGTGCGCATCGCCTATGGCGGCATGGCGGCGACGCCGAAGCGCGCATCTTCCGTCGAAAAAGCGCTGCTCGGCAAGCCGTGGACCGAACAGACAGTAGAAGCGGCGATGGCCGGATATGCCGAGGATTTCACCCCGTTGACCGACATGCGAGCCTCGGCCGAATATCGCGCCCTGGCGGCGCGCAACCTCTTGCTGCGCTTCTTCGCCGAGACCAGCGGCACCAGGGAGCCGATCCAGGTTTCAAGGCACGAGGCGGCATGATGAACAAGCACGCCGCGCCCAACCCTAGGGCTGAAAAGATTTCCGGCGGCGTCGCCACCGATCAGCGCCACGATTCCGCGCACAAGCATGTCAGCGGCACCGCCGTCTACATTGACGACATGCCGGAACCGGCCGGTACGCTGCATGGCTGCCTCGGACTTTCGGCTGCCACGCATGCCACCATCACCAGCATGGATCTCTCGGCGGTGCGTACAGCGCCCGGCGTTGTCGACGTGCTGACGGCCAAGGACGTGCCGGGCGAGAACGACATTTCGCCGACCGGCCGCCATGACGAGCCGGTGCTGGCCGATGGCAAGGTGCAATTCTACGGCCAGCCGATCTTTTGCGTCATTGCGCAAACCCGCGAGCAGGCGCGTCGTGCAACAAGGCTGGCCAAGGTCGAATACGAGGAATTGCCTTTCGTCACCGACATCGGCGAGCTCGATCCGAACAGGGACAAACTCGTCACGCCGCCTCTTACGCTGAAGCGCGGTGATGCCGCTACAGCGATCCGTCAGGCGCCGCGCCGACTGAAAGGAAAAATGCGCGTCGGCGGTCAGGAGCATTTTTATCTCGAAGGCCATATCGCCATGGCCGTGCCCGGCGAGGACCAAGACGTCACCATTTATTCCTCGACCCAGCATCCGAGCGAAATCCAGCACATGGTCAGCCACGCGCTCGGCGTGCCGAGCAATGCCATTACGGTGGAAATCCGCCGCATGGGTGGTGGTTTCGGCGGCAAGGAGACGCAAGGCAGCCAGTTTGCCGCATTGGCCGCGATCGCCGCGAAGAAACACCATCGCGCCGTGAAAATCCGGCCCGACCGTGATGACGACATGATCGCCACCGGCAAGCGTCATGATTTCCTCGTCGACTACGAAGTCGGCTTCGACGACGAGGGCAATATCCTCGGTGTCGACTTCATGTTCGCGGCACGCTGCGGTTTTTCATCGGACCTGTCCGGCCCGGTCACCGATCGCGCGCTGTTCCACTGCGACAACACCTATTTCTGGCCGGCGGTACATGCCCAATCGGCGCCGCTCTACACCAACACCGTGTCGAACACCGCCTTCCGTGGTTTCGGTGGCCCGCAAGGCATGGTCGGCGCCGAGCGCGTCATCGACGAGGTCGCCTTTGCCGTCGGCAAGGACCCGCTCGAAATCCGCAAGAAGAATTTCTACGGCACATCAGACCGCAACGTCACGCCCTACCACCAGACGGTCGAGGACAACATCATCCAGCGCATCGTCGCCGAACTGGAGGAGAGCGCCAGCTATGCGCGGCGGCGGCGCGAAATATCGGCCTTCAACGCCAACAGCCGTTTCATCAAGCGTGGCCTGGCGTTGACGCCGGTCAAGTTCGGCATTTCCTTCACTGCCACGCACTACAATCAGGCTGGCGCGTTGGTGCATGTCTACACCGATGGTTCGGTGCATCTGAACCATGGCGGCACCGAGATGGGGCAGGGCCTCTACGTCAAAGTGGCGCAAGTGGTGGCGGAAGAGTTCCAGATCGACCTCGACCAGGTGAAGATCACCGCGACGACGACCGGCAAGGTACCGAACACCTCGGCCACGGCGGCGTCGTCCGGTTCCGACCTCAACGGCATGGCGGCGCGGAATGGTGCTCGCCAGATCAAGGATAGGCTGACCGATTTCGCCGCCGAAAAATATCAGGTACCGCGCGACCAGGTGCTGTTCCTGCCCAACCGGGTGCGCGTCGGCAACCAGGAGATCGCCTTCGCCGACCTCGTCAAGCAGGCCTATATGGCGCGCATCCAGCTTTCGGCGGCGGGGTTCTACAAGACGCCGAAAATCCACTGGAACCGCGACAAGGGCGAGGGCCGCCCGTTTTACTATTTCGCCTATGGCGCCTCGTGCTCGGAGGTCTCGGTCGACACGCTGACCGGTGAATACATGGTCGAGCGCACCGACATTCTGCATGATTGTGGCCGGTCGCTGAACCGGGCCATCGACATCGGCCAGATCGAGGGCGGCTTCATCCAGGGCATGGGCTGGCTGACGACGGAAGAACTGTGGTGGGACGACAAAGGCCGGCTGCGCACCCATGCGCCGTCGACCTACAAGATTCCGCTCGCCTCCGATCGGCCGAAGATTTTCAACGTCACCCTGGCCGACTGGCCGGAAGCGGGTGAGCCGACCATCCACCGCTCCAAGGCGGTCGGCGAGCCGCCGTTCCCGCTCGGCATGTCGGTGCTGCACGCCCTGTCGGATGCGGTGGCGAGCGTCGCCGACAACAGGATCTGTCCCCGTCTCGACGCGCCGGCAACGCCGGAGCGGGTTCTGATGGCGATCGAGCGGCTGAAGACCGAGGCGAAGGCCTGATTCTGGCGCCAGGGTCGGCAATGCGTGCAATTCAGGCCGAAAAACCCTATGTTTCCCGCACGGGAACACGAATGATGAATTCGAAAGTGCAAAGCCTCAAAGACTTCCTTGCTGGTCAAGGCCGCATCGCTTTGGTCGAGGTCGCCGGCACGAAAGGGTCGACGCCACGTGAGAAGGGCGCCCTCATGCTCGTCTCGCAATCGGCAATCCTGGGCACGATCGGCGGCGGTCAGCTCGAATACATGGCGATCGACAAGGCCCAGCAGATGCTTTTCTCCCCCTCAAGGGGGGAGATGGCCGCGAAGCGGCCAGAGGGGGTCGGCAGAGGCAGCGCGCGACCTAAAACGTCGAGCACTGCCGCGGCGACCCCACCCGACGGCTTCGCCGCCACCCTCCCCTAAAGGGGGAGGGATATTCGCGCCACTCTCGACGTCCCGCTCGGCCCTGAAATCGGCCAATGCTGCGGCGGGCGTGTCGAAGTGCTGATCCGGCTTGTCGATGCCGCGCTCGCTGCCGAGCTGGTTGCGGCTGCGGAAGCCGAGGAGGCACAGCTGCCGCATGTCTATATCTTCGGCGGCGGCCATGTCGGCCAGGCACTGGCCTCGACGATAGCGCTTCTCCCCGTGCACGGCGTCGTCATCGAGACGCGGGCCGAGGCGCTGGAAGGCATGCCGGAAACCGTCGAGACCCGGCTGACAGCTATGCCGGAAGCGATGGTGCGCGATGCTCCGGCCGGCACTGCCTTCGCCATCCTCACTCACGACCACGCGCTGGATTTCCTGATCGTGGCCGAAGCGCTGAAACGCGGCGACGCCGCCTATGTCGGCATGATCGGGTCGAAGACCAAGAAAGCGACATTCAAGAACTGGTTCCTGAAATCGGCGGACGGCAGCGAAGCCGAGTTTGCCCACCTCGTCTCGCCGATCGGCGGCGACGCCGTCAAGGACAAGCGCCCCCAAGTCATTGCGGCGCTTGCGGCGGCCGAGATCATGACAGCGCTGGTCATGCACACCGCAGCGCCGAATGCTGGTCAACAAGTCCCGCACGAGAAGGCGATAGCCGGCTAAGTTTTCCGGACAGATACTCAGTTTCAATTGCCCGAAAACCTATTTGCTCGACGCATCTCATGCAGGTCGTTTCAAGCCCAGATGGTCGCGTAGCGTTCGGCCTTCATAGTCCTTGCGGAACAGGCCGCGCCGCTGCAGTTCCGGCACGACCAGCGTGGCAAAAGCATCAAGTTCGCCGGGGAAGTATGAGGGCATGACGTTGAAGCCGTCGGCCGCACCGCCCTCGAACCGCGCCTGCAGCTCGTCGGCGACCTGTGCCGCTGTGCCGACTATGCGCCAATGGCCGCGCGCGCCGGCAAAATGCCGGGCAAGCTGGCGGATGGAGAGGCCGTCGCGGCGCGACTGCTCGACGACCAGCGCCTGCCGGCTTTTCATCCCCTCGCTCTCCGGCAATTCCGGCAGCGGCCCGTCGATCGGATAGCGCCATAGGTCGGAGATGCTGAGATAACTGGACAGCAGCGCAACGCCGACATCGTCAGGGATCAGCTCTTGCAATTCCTCGTATTTTTCACGGGCCTCCGCCTCGGTTTCCGCCACCACCGGCGCGACGCCCGGCACGATCTTGATATCGTCCGGCTCACGCCCATAGGCCGCCAGACGCCCCTTGAGATCATCGTAGAAGGCCTTGGCCTCCTCGAAAGTCTGCGCCGCCGTGAACACCACATCGGCGGTGCGGGCGGCGAGGTCGCGGCCGACATCCGAAGCGCCAGCCTGAACCAGCACCGGCGCGCCCTGCGGCGAACGCGGCAGGTCGAGCGGATCCCGTACCGAAAAGCTCTGGCCGTCATGACCGGAAGCCCCATCGAGCTTGCCGTGCCAAAGCCCAGCAACGACCTCGGCGAATTCACGCGCCCTCTCATAGCGGTCCGCATGGGGCTTGAGGCCCGTCGAGCCGAAATTGGCGGCCTCGATGGGACTGGCCGAGGTGACCAGGTTCCAGCCGGCCCGACCGCCGCTCAGATGGTCGAGCGACAGGAAGGTCCGCGCCAGCCCGTAAGGCTCGTTGTAGCTTGTCGACGCCGTCGAAACGAGGCCGATGCGGCTGGTCTGGACGGCGAGCGCCGACAGCAGGCTGATAGGCTCGAAACCGATCGAGCGCGACGTCTGGCTGGCGATGCCGACATTGGCTTCGCGCAGACCGGCAGCATCCTCGCAGAAGATCATGTCGAATTTCGCCGCTTCCGCAGTGCGCGCCAGCTGGATGTAATGGTCGATGTCGACGCCCGCCGTGACATGCGCTTTTGGATGGCGCCAGGCGGCGATGTGATGACCTGTCGCCCACAGAAAGGCGCCGAGCTTCATCTGGCGGGCGGTCATTGGTCGCCTCCGCCGGCAAGTCCGAGATGCGAGCGCAAGGTGGCGCCGCGATAGCTCTCTCGAAACAGGCCGCGCCGTCGCAGCTCCGGCAAAACCAGATCGACGAAATCGTCGAGTGCTGACAGTTGTGCCGGCATCCGGATGTTGAACCCGTCGCAGCTTTTCGCCTGGAATCCTTTTTCCATGCTGTCGATGAGGGTCCGCCTGGCGGTACCATCGGTAACGAGTGAGATATTCGTCAGAAGCCTCACAGCATCAGGGTCGCGTCCGCAGGCGACAACGCGGCGCTTCAGATCCACATAACGTGCTTTCGTGCCATTGATCGGTCCGTCGTCCAGCAGGATGACATCGGCGGTGCGGGCGGCGGCATCCAAGTCGGGTTCCGACAGATCCGACAAGACAAGCACCGGCGTGTCCTGCGGCGAGCGCGCGACATTCAACGGTCCGCGCACGGAGAAGAACTCGCCCTTGTGGTCGAGCAGGTGCATCTTTTCGGGGTCGTGGAAGCGGCCTCCGGTTTGGTCGAATAGCAGCGCATCTGCATCCCAGCCCTGCCACAGGCCCTGAACGATGCCGATATATTCCTGCGTGCGACGGCGAAAATCGTCGCCGGAAAATCCTTCGGGCCGGCTGAAATTGGCCGCCTCGCGTGGCGCCTGCGTCATGGTCGCGTTCCAGCCGGCTCGGCCATGGCTGATGATGTCGAGCGAGGCAAAACGGCGCGCCAGATTGTAGGGTTGGTGGGCAATTGTCGAGGCAGCGGCAACGAGGCCGATCCTGCTGGTGACCGTCGCCAGTGCAGCCAGCAACGTCGTTGCTTCGAAGGGCATCTGCCCGTTTGCCGCATCGTCGCCCGAAGCAGGCGCGGTATCGGCGAGCACCACCATGTCCAGCTCGGCTGCTTCTGCCTTTTGCGCGAACTGCGCCAGACGGGTGAATCCCGGATCGGCACCGGACGATGCATCGGCGATCCCCGGAAATAGCGAAACGGCAAGGTGCATTGTGGCGCCATTGTCCATCGATGGTTCCTGAAAGACCAAACAGAGCCGGAACTATGTTCGGCGCTGGCAGGGATGGCAACCGCCGGCGCTGGGCCAACTACCGGTCACTTGCCGGCCAGCGAGCTCCCGAGTGCGGTAGTTTAGACGGGTCGTATCTGCTTGCGGTGGCGGATCGCATACCTTGATGATTAGCCGAAACGCTCTCCGCTTCGTCATCCTATGGCGGAGCAAGGAGCGAAGCGACGCGGCGTAGACCATAGGATCCATGCCGCGACCTCCGAGCGGTACCAGCGGTGCAGAATTCTGTTCCGCTGCGCCATTCGGCGAAGATCGCGGCATGGATCCCAGGGTCTCCGCGACGGAGCTTCGCTCCTGCTCCGCCCAGGGATGACGAGGTTGGGAGGCTTTCGGCCAATCTCGAACGTCGGCGTCAAGGATCGACCGGTGCCACAGGCAACCCTCACTTCCCCGCAAGCAGATCGTTGATCAGCCGCTGGCAGCGCTCGGCCATGAAGTCGAGCAGCAGTCGCACTTTTGGATCCTGCAGCTTCTTGTGCGGATAGACGGCGGCGAACTGCACCGGCGTCGGCGGCGTGTTGGCCAGGATCACCTTCAGTCGCCGGTCGCGGATGAACGGCTCGACCTCGAAGCGCGGCTTGTTGATGATGCCGCGTCCAGATAGCGCCCAGCCGGTCAGCACGTCGCCGTCATCGGTGTCGTAGGGCCCGTGCACTTCGAATTTCTGCGGGCCTGTGG
Organism: Mesorhizobium sp. M0293; assembly: GCF_040321735.1. Lineage (NCBI taxonomy): Bacteria > Pseudomonadati > Pseudomonadota > Alphaproteobacteria > Hyphomicrobiales > Phyllobacteriaceae > Mesorhizobium > Mesorhizobium sp. M0293. The sequence goes on along the minus strand of NZ_JAMYSA010000021.1, from coordinate 51,920 downwards.
GGGTCTGCAGCGTCCATACATATTCGCGCGCGCCGGAATAGCGCAGCATCAGGCAATCGTGCTTCTTGCCGATCAACTCCTGCGGCTCCACCGGTTCGCCGCGCGCCTCCAGATATTTCGGCGCCGCCACCAGCACACGCTCGCATTCCATGATGCCACGCATGCGCAGGCTAGAATCCTCAATGATGCCGAGCCGGAAGGCGACGTCTATGCCTTCCTTCATGATATCGACATTGTGGTCCGAGAGCCTGAGCCGCACCTCGATATCAGGATACTTGTCGTGAAAATCCGGAATGCCCGAAGCCACCAGCCGGCGCCCGAGGCCCAAGGGTGCAGTGACGCGGATGGTGCCGCGTGGCTGGCCGGAAAGCGCCGATACGGCGGCTTCCGCCTCGGTGATTGCCTCCAGCACCTGCTTGGCGCCCCCGTAAAAAACCGTACCATGCTCGGTCGGCATCAACTGCCGCGTGGTGCGGTTGAACAGCCGCACGCCCAGGTGCTTCTCCAGCTCCTTGATGCGGTTGGAGGCGACCGCCGGCGAAATGCGCATGTCGCGCCCGGCCGCCGACAGGTTGCCGAGCTCGACGACGCGGACGAAGACGGAGATGTTGTCGAGATAGGCCATGCGGAGCACCTTCGCCGGTTTGCAGCGATAAGCCTAGTATTTTCCATTTTTTTTTGAAAGTCATCGTGCACCTCGCCCCTTTCCGTTTGCGCTCCAGCCCGTAAAGTCACCCAATCGGCAGGGACGACTTCAATGATGGATTTCGCGATTTTCTGGGACTGGCTGAGCTTCGCCGTGCGCTGGCTGCATGTCATCACCGGCATCGCCTGGATCGGCTCGTCCTTCTACTTCGTCGCGCTCGATCTCGGCCTGCGCCAGCGCCCGGGCATGCCTGTCGGCGCCTTCGGCGAGGAATGGCAGGTGCATGGCGGCGGTTTCTACCACATCCAGAAATATCTGGTGGCGCCGGCCGAAATGCCGGAACACCTGACCTGGTTCAAATGGGAATCCTACGCCACCTGGCTGTCCGGCTTCGCCATGCTGTGCGTCGTCTATTACGCCGGAGCCGATCTGTTCCTGATCGATCCCAACGTGCTGCCCATGTCGGTGCCGGTCGGCATCTTGCTATCGCTGGCAACGATCGGCGTCGGCTGGGTGGTCTATGATCTGCTGTGCCGCTCACCGCTTGGCAAGAGCGACACCGGGCTGATGTTGGTGCTTTACTGCGTGCTGGTGTTCATCGCCTGGGGGCTGACCCATTTGTTCACCGGGCGTGCCGCCTTCCTGCATCTGGGTGCCATCACCGCGACGATCATGTCGGCCAATGTCTTCATGGTAATCATCCCCAACCAGAAGATCGTCGTCGCCGACCTCATCGCCGGGCGCAAGCCCGACCCGAAATACGGCAAGATCGCCAAGCAGCGCTCCCTGCACAACAACTATTTGACGCTGCCGGTGCTGTTTCTGATGCTGTCGAACCATTATCCCCTGGCGTTCGGCACTGAGTTCAACTGGGTCATCGCCTCGCTGGTGTTCATCATCGGCGTCTTGATCCGGCACTATTTCAACAGCGTCCACGCGCGCAAGGGCAACCCGCATTGGACCTGGCTGGGTGCCCTCGTCTTGTTCATCATCATCATCTGGCTGTCGACCGCACCGAAGGTGCTGACCGGCGGACCCCGGGAATCGGCGGCGGCGCAAATCTATGTCGCTTCAGCGCATTTCCCGGCCGTGCGCGACACCGTGCTCGGCCGCTGCTCGATGTGCCATGCGGCGGAGCCGGTCTATGAGGGCATCTACCATGCGCCTAAGGGCGTGATGCTCGACACGGATGCGGATATCGCCAACCACGCCCGCGAGATCTATCTGCAGGCCGGCCGCAGCCACGCCATGCCGCCCGCCAACGTCTCGCAGATCACCGACAAGGAACGGGCGCTGCTGGTGGCCTGGTTCGAAGGCGCAGGGAAATAGCATGATTTCGACACTTCTGCGCGGCCGCACTCTGTCCTTCGTGCGCTGGCCGCAAACCATCGACGACCACTCGGCCTGGCGCTACGAGGACGATGGCGGCTTGCTGATCCGCGACGGCAGGATCGTTGCCTCTGGTGCCTATGCCGAGGTTGAAAAGCAGGCAGGCGAAGCGGCGAAAAGAATCGACCACCGGCCGCATCTGCTGCTGCCGGGCTTCATCGATGCGCATGCGCATTTCCCACAGATGCAGATCATTGCCTCCTATGGCGCCGAACTGCTCGACTGGCTGAACACCTACACTTTTCCGGAAGAGACGAAGTTCGCCAATGCCCAGCATGGCCGCCGCATCGCGCGGCTGTTCCTGGACGAGGTGGTGCGCCATGGCACCACGACGGTCGCCGTCTACTGCTCGGTGCACAAGGCTTCGGTCGAAGCCTTCTTTGCGGAGTCGCATGACCGCAACATGCTCAACATCGCCGGCAAGGTGATGATGGACCGCAACGCCCCCGACGGCGTCCTCGACACGCCGCAATCCGGCTACGACGACACAAAGGCGCTGATCGCCGAGTGGCACGGAAAGGGGCGGCAGCTTTATGCCATCACCCCACGCTTCGCCATCACCTCGTCGCCAGAGCAGATGGAAATGGCCGGCACGTTGTGCCGCGAATACCCCGACCTGCACATGCAGACGCATCTGTCGGAAAATCATGCCGAGATCGCTTTCACGAAAGAACTCTATCCCTGGTCGCGCGACTACACCGACGTCTACGAGCATTATGGGCTGTTGGGGAAAAAGAGCCTGTTCGGCCATTGCATCCATTTGTCGGAACGCGAAGCGGATGCGCTTTCGGACTCGGGCTCGGTGGCGGTGTTCTGTCCGACCTCGAACCTGTTCCTTGGCTCCGGCCTGTTCGATTATCAGCGCTTTCGCCGCCGCGACAAGCCGATCCGCATCGCCGCCGCCACCGACGTCGGCGGCGGCACCAACTATTCGATGCTGCGCACCATGGACGAGGGCTATAAGGTGATCGCGCTGAACGGCGAGAAGTTGAACCCGTTCCAGTCCTTCTGGCAGCTGACGCGCGGCAATGCCGAGGCGCTGTCTGTGGCGGATAAGATAGGCACGCTGGATGAAGGCACCGACGCCGACATCGTCGTGCTGGATGCCAGGGCGACGCCGGCGATGCGGCTCAGGATGGAAACGGTCGAGACGCTGGCGCAGGAATTGTTTCTCTTGCAGACGCTGGGCGATGACCGCACTGTCCGCGAGGTTTATGTCGCTGGGCGGCCCGCCAAGAGCGACATGATCGCGGGGTAAGACCCCCTCATCCGACCGGATGAGGGGCTGCCGCGACGCGCGCTTGACCGGGCGGAGCTTGTCGTACAAACGACGTGTGACGATTTTCGGAGAGAGAAAATGGCCGTTGCTGACGACATCGCTCTGATCAAGAGACAGGAAGAGACTCTTGTCTTCGCCGCTTTTGATGAGGCCGTTGCGTTCAAGATCGGCTCGGCCATCCGCAACCGGGCTTTGGCCGAGAACCTGCCTGTTATCGTCGAGATCAGGACCTTCGACCGGCCGCTGTTCTATGCCGCAATGCCCGGCTCGAACGCGTCCAATCCCGATTGGGCGCGTCGCAAGATCAATGTCGTCAGGCGATTCCTGAAAAGCACCTACCGCATGGTGCTGGAACAGCAGCGCCCTGACCGCACCTTCAAGATCGGTGAGGGCCTCGACATTTCGGACTATGTGCTGGCCGGCGGTGGTTTTCCGGTGACCGTCAAGGGCGCCGGCGTCATCGGCGTAATAGCCGTCTCCGGACTGCCGGAGCGCCAGGATCACGGCGTGGTGGTCGATGCGCTGTGCGATCATTTGGGCGTCGACAAGCGCGGGCTGGCATTGCCTCGGGAAGCCGAATGACCGTGCTCGACCCCAAATCGTTCCTCACTTCGATTTTCAACGCCGCCGTCGCCGCCGCCGATCCGGAACGAACCATCCGGGATCATTTGCCGGCCAAGCCCAAGGGCCGCACCATCGTCATTGGCGCCGGAAAAGGCTCAGCGCAGATGGCGGCGGCGTTCGAGAAGGTCTGGGAAGGCCCGATCGAAGGGCTGGTCGTCACCCGCTATGGTTACGGCGCGACCTGCGAGCGCATCGAGATCATCGAGGCGGCGCATCCGGTGCCGGACGCCGCCGGGCTTGAAGCCTCGCGCCGCCTGCTCGCCAAGGTCCAGGGACTGACAGCGGACGATCTGGTCGTCGCGCTGATTTCGGGTGGTGGCTCGGCGCTGCTGCCGTCTCCGGCCGGCAGCCTGACGCTGGCCGACGAGATCGCCGTCAACGAGGCGTTGCTCGCCTCGGGCGCGCCCATCGCGGCGATGAACACCATCCGCAAGCACCTTTCCACCATCAAGGGCGGCAGGCTGGCAGCGGCCGCTTGGCCGGCCAGGGTGGTGTCGCTGGTCGTTTCCGACATTCCCGGCGACAATCCGGCGCTGGTCGCCTCCGGCCCGACAGTGCCGGATACCGGCAGCCGCGGCGACGCACTGGCCTCGATATCAGCCTATGGCATGAAACTACCGGTCGCGGTGATGGCGCACATCAATTCGCCGTCCGCCGATGCGCCAAGCCCTGGGGATGAACGCTTTTCGCGCAATAAGGTGCATCTGATCGCCTCGGCCGGCGTGTCGCTCGAAGCAGCGGCTGCGGAGGCGAAACGACAGGGCATCGAGGCCGTCATTCTCTCCGACGCGATCGAGGGCGAAGCGCGCGAGGTCGGCGGCGTGCATGCGGCCATCGCCCGCGAAGTGGCGACGCGCAACCGCCCATTTTCGAAGCCGGTGCTGATCCTGTCCGGCGGTGAAACCACTGTGACACTTCGTGCCAGGGGCAAGGGCGGCCGCAACTCGGAATTCCTGCTCGCCTTTGCCATCGGCATCAACGGCGTCGAAGGCATCCACGCGCTGGCCGCCGACACCGACGGTATCGACGGTTCGGAAGACAATGCCGGCGCCTTTGCCGACGGTTCGACCGTGTCGCGCATGCGGGCAGCCGGGGTCGATGCCAAGGCTATGCTGGCCGGCAACAATGCCTGGACGGCCTTCAACGCGGTTGGCGATCTTTTCGTGCCGGGTCCGACCGGCACGAATGTCAACGATCTCAGGGCAATCCTCGTCGGATAATCCCAGCACCAGGTGATCTCAGGCAGCCATCAGCCGCTTCACCTTTCTCATATCGTCCAGGAACCGGTCTCGTTCGGCTTGCTTGTCCGCAGGCTCGCGAATGCGCAGGATCAAGGAGGGATGGATGGTGACAAAGACGCGCAAACCGTCCTCGCGCTCGATCACCTGGCCGCGCATCTTCATTACGGGAACAGCCTTTCCCAGCAGCGACGTCGCCGCTGTCGCGCCGAGTGCCACGGCGATGTTCGGCTTGATCAGGTCGAACTCCTGGTCGATCCACCAGCGGCAGGCCTGAATCTCGCCGGCGTTCGGCTTGGAATGGATGCGCCGCTTGCCGCGCGGTTCGAATTTGAAGTGCTTGACGGCATTGGTGACGTAAACTTTCTGACGATCGACCCCAGCATCATCAAGGATGGCGTCGAACACCCTGCCTGCGGGCCCGACAAAAGGCTTGCCGGCGAGATCCTCCTGATCACCCGGCTGTTCGCCGACGAAGACCACCTGGGCATCATCCGGTCCTTCGCCGAACACGGTCTGCGTCGCGTCACGCCAGAGCGGGCAGCGGCGGCAGCTCTTCGCTGCTTCGCGCAATTCCGTGATCGAGCTGGCTTTGGCCTCGTCCGCTGTCGGCTCCGCACGTGCTATAGAAACGCGCCGGGCCGGCATCTTCGCTTCGCGCTGAAGACCTGTGGTCGCCATCATCTTGCCTCGTCCATTTCGATATTGAAATGAACGAGATCGACGATGGTTCCTTTCCTTACACCTCGTGCAGATAGAGGTGGTAATCCAGTTCGCCGACCGTTCGTGCCACACGCAGATATTCGGACTGCTTGATCGCCACGAAGGTCCGGTGCAGGTCTTCGCCGAGCGCTCCCTTCAGGAAGCTGGATGCTCGCGCGGCTTCGATCGCGGCGCGCCAGTCGACGGGCATCGTCGTGCGCGTGACTGCCGCCTCGTAGCCGTTGCCTGTCGTTTCCGGACCAGGATCGAGACCTTCGTCGAGACCCTTGACGATGCCGGCCAGCACCGTTGCCGCGATCAGATAGGGATTGGCGTCGACGCCGGATGGCCGGTGCTCGATGCGCCGGTTTTTTGTGTCGCCCGCCGGCACGCGCAGCGCCACCGAACGATTGTTCACGCCCCAGGTCGGCGCCACCGGCGCGTAGGATTGCGAGACGAAGCGCCGCCATGAATTGGCGTGCGGCGCAAACACCAGCATCGATTCCGCCATCGTCTGGATCAGGCCGCCGAGCCCCTGCAGCAACGGCAGCGACCAGCTCTCGCCGCCGGATTCGGCAAAGACGTTCCGGCCGGCCTTGTCCTGCAGCGAGACGTGGAAATGCATGCCGGAGCCGGCATATTTCTCGATCGGCTTGGCCATGAAACAGGCGGTGACGCCATGCCGGCGCGCCTGCGCCCGCACCAGCCGCTTCAGCATGACCAGGTCGTCGGCCGCCCGCATCACGTCCTTGCGGTAGTTCAGCGTCAGTTCGTATTGGCCCGGCGCATATTCGGAAATCACCGTCTCGGCCGGGATTCCTTGCGCCTTGGCGGCCGCATAGATGTCGGAAAACAGCGGCTCCATGCCGTGTAGATGATCGACGGAATAGACCTCGGTCTTGCCCGAGACACGGCCGTCGAGCACTGCGCGCGCCGGCTGCACCTTGCCGTCAGCATCGCGCTCATTGGCAAGGAGAAAAAATTCAAGCTCGAAGGCGCCCGCCGGATAGAGACCCTTGGCCGCCAATATGTCGACCTGCCGGGCCAGCGCCAGCCGTGGGTCGGAGGACATCGGCCGGCCGTCGAGCATATACATCGCCATCAGCAACTGGCCGCGCGGTGGGTTCGTGCCGTAGAGCGGCACCAGCGTGCCGGGAATCGGCCATGCCCTGAGGTCGCCGTCGCCGGTGGTCCAGATCAGCCCGGTCTCATGTACATCCTCGCCGGTGATGTCGAGGCCGAGGATCGAGATCGGCATATGGCGGCCGCTCTCAAAGATGCTTTTCAGCTCATGCCGGCGCACGATCTTGCCGCGGCCGACGCCATTGGCGTCGGTCAGCACGATATCGAAGGCTTCGACCTCGGGATGGGCATCGAGAAAGGCTTGCGCCTCGGTGGGCGTCGAGCCCGAAGGTGAGGTCATCATGGCATTGGGGTGGTCCATCGCCGCTTGTCTCATGCCGCAAGCTTTGCCGCAACCGCGCCGAAGGCGGCGATCAGCCGGTTGACCTGGGCACCCGACGTCGCCGGCGAGATCAGCATCATGTTGTGGAAGGGTGCGATCAGCACGCCACGATTGACCAGCGCGACATGGATGGCGGCCTCCAGTTCGGGTGCATGCGCGATCTCCGCCTCGGCGCCATTGCGCAGCGGACCGGGCGCGCAAATGAACTCGACACGCGCGCCGACGCGGGAAACGTGCCAGGGCAGGCGATGGCGCTCGATCACGCCGGTCAGCCCGACATCGAGCCGCCGCGCCAGATGGTCCATGCGGTCATAATTTTCCTGCGTCATCACCTCTTCGAGCGTGGCGCGCATCGCCGCGAACTGCAGGGGGTTGGCCGAGAGAGTCGTGCCCATGCCGGAATAGCCCGGCTCCTTGGTCCTGTTGTAATCCATGTAGCGTGAGGCGACGTCGTCGCTCATGCCCCACACACTTGCCGGCACGCCGCCGGCGATCGGCTTGCCCAGCACGAAGAAGTCCGGGTCGAGACCATACTTCCTCGTGTAGCCGCCTGGGCCGGTCGAGATCGTATGCGTCTCGTCGATCAGAAGCAGCGTGCCGGCCTGGCGCGTCAGTCTGCGCAGCGCGTCATGGTAGCCCGGATCGGCCAGCACCATGCAGGAATTGGTCAGCACCGGCTCGGTGATGACGCAGGCCACATCCTTGTCCCTGAGTGCGGTTTCGAGTGCTGAGACATCGTTGAACTCGATAACCTTGGCCGTACGGGTCAAATCACGGAATTCGCCCGCCAGCCCCGGCCGGTTGACGGGCTTGCCGTTGACAAGCCGCACCATCGTCTCGTCGACCGAGCCGTGATAGCAGCCGTTGAAGACAAGGATTTTCTCACGGCCAGTGACGGCACGGGCCACCCGCAGCGCAAAGCGGTTGGCATCGGTCGCGGTCGTCGCGATCTGCCAGAACGGCAGGCCGAAACGCTGCTGCAGCAGCGGCCCGATGGCGACCGCGTCTTCGGAGGGCAGCATATAGGTCAGGCCGCGCCCGGCCTGGCGGCGGATAGCGCGCGCCACCGGCGGCGGCGAATGGCCGAACATCGAGCCGGTATCACCAAGGCAGAAATCATCGAGCCTGATGCCGTCGATGTCGGTGATGGTCGCGCCCCTGGCGCTGTCGACCAGGATCGGAAACGGCGTCGGCCAGTCATTCATCCAGTGCATCGGCACGCCGCCGAAGAAGCCGGGCAGGCCGTTGCCGACCTTGGCTTGCGACTTGGGCCGCGCCTTGCGGAAGGCAGCGCCTTCGGTCTCGCGCAGTTCGGCAATGCGGTCGCGGCCGATGCCGCCGATGGCCGTCTTGGAAGTGTCGCGGAGCATGAAAATCCCTCTGGTCTGTCCCTCTTAGCCAATGAATGTCCGCATCCGCAATTGGCCGCGCGTCTGTCCTGCATTGGCTCAGCCTTTGGCAGCGTCGCTTGACCGTGCCGCCGAAGTCAGCGCCAATATGAGCGGGAACTAAGGTAGGGGAGCAAAAATGCGGATGATCATCTGTATGGCAACGCTTCTGTCGTCGGCCAGCGCGGCTTTCGCCTCAGGCGGCATCTGGTGCAACGTTGACGATGCGGCTGTGGCATTCGACGTCGGCGCCGGCGTCACCAGAGGCATGGGCGGCCCGACCTTCAACTTTCGCGGCGATCTCGAAATCAAGGCAAGGCCGGTTGACGATCATCTGCGCAAGACGGTGTTCGAGGATTCCAACCTCACCCAGTACTGGCTGGACGGCAAGGAGTTGCGGCTGAACATCTACCGGGAGCATCAGCTCGCGGATACCTACAACTATGTCGAACTGACGATCCTGACCAAGACCAGCGACGAAGGCGTCTATAACGGCCAGTACACGCTTGCCGTCTATGACAATCCCGCCGACGTGGACAAGGACGGCAAGCCGGTCGAACTGACCGGCAAGGTCTCCTGCGGGGCCGAATAAGTCCTGAACTAAGGTGCGTTCAGATTCAGGTCAGGCCGGCATCACCTGAATATCAACACGCCTTACGCCGTGATGTCGATGACGCCGCAATCTCCGGCGGCACTGCCGAAGGCGACACGGCGCTCTTCCTTATCCCACATCATCGAGGTGATGGCGCCCTTGCCCGGTCGCCGCAACAGCACTTCCTTGGCGTCGGCGAACCGCACCGCCATCACCATGCCGTCATCATAGCCGACGGCGACGACATCCTGGCTCGGGTGGCAGGCGACAGCAGTCACCATGGCGTTGCCGCGCGTGCCGAGCTCCAGCGGGGCCTTGCCCATCGGGCCATCCTTGCCTGAAAACGGCCAGACGATCGCCGCCGGCGCGCCGGAACTCGCCAGCCACTTGCCCTTCACGCTCCACGACAGGCTTTTGACCTTGCCGGGATAACCGCTCATGCGCATATGCTTGCCGTCTGCGAGCTTCCAGCCGTGCAATGCGTTTTCCTGCATGGTGGTGACCAGGAAGGCGCCATCGGGCGAGAAGGTGATGCCGGTGTGGGCGCCGGCCCATTCGAGCTCCACCGGCTTTCCCTCGGCGGCCGGGAAATGCAGCGTCGCGCCATTGTAACGGGCAACGCCGAAGCGCATGCCCTTGGGCGAGAAGGCCAGCCCCTCGACCGAACGCGGATGGACGAACTCCCTGGTCTTGCCATCGGCAAAGCGCACGAAGGCGGTCTTGCCCGTCGCATAGGCGATCGCGCCCTGCGGCCCTGCGGCGACGCTGGTGATCCATTTCTTTCCGGCACTGGTCAGTTCGGTGGCCTCGCCGCCCGTTTTCACGGCAAACACCTTGCCATCCTCGCCGCCGGTGATCAGCCGATCGTTGGCCGCATCATGGAAGGCGGCGAGCAGTCCGTCATTGGCCTGGATTGTCTTGTGGCCATGGTCAAGCCGATGGACGGCGCCGTCGGCCATCGCGAAATGCGGCACATCGCCAAGGAAGACGGCGGCGATGCAATGGCCTTCGAGATCAAGCGGGGCGACTGTGGGCATGGGTTATCTTTGTTCGGCTGGACGAGATTGCAGAGGCGGCTTACTCGACGTTTCCCGCTCCGGCAACCATGGTGGCAACCGTAAGGGTGGAATCGAAGGTTACCCGACCGCGCTGTTCTGCGATCGGCTTCCACACCAAGAGGGAAACATCACAGCGTGTTCGGCAACATCGCTATCGCTTTGCGTAGCTTGGCGTTGGGCTTGGGCGGGCGCTCGAGCAGATCGAGGATACGCGCGAAATCGGCAGCAGATACCGTCACTGCCTCGGCCGCGTCGATCGCGGCCTGGGTTTCATGCTCAGTTTTGCAATCGGCGGATCTAGGCATCACTTCCTCCCTGCCAAACAACCATTACGCCTGGCAGGCGTCAAAACTCTTCTTCAGCCGCTCGGCATCCAGTTCGCGGCCGATGAACACCAGCCGGCTCTCGTGCTTTTCGCCGTCCTTCCAGGCGCGTTGGTGGTCGCCCTCGATGATCATGTGCACACCTTGGATGACATAGCGCTCATCATCGCCCTTGAGCGCGATGATACCCTTCAGCCGCAGGATGTTGGGGCCTTCCATCTGCGTGATCTTCTCGATCCACGGGAAGAATTTCTTCGGGTCCATCTCGCCGCCGCGCAGCGACACCGACTGCACCGTCACGTCATGGATGTCGGAAGCATGCGCGTGATGGTGGTGGTCGTGTCCGTCATGATCATGGTGATCGTGGCCGTCATGGTCGTGATCGTGGTCATGATGATCGTGATCGTCATGCGCCTCGAGGAAATGCGGATCGTTTTCCAGCGCCCTGGACAGGTCGAAGGCGCCGCGGTCGAGCACTTCGGACAGGGCGACGCCAGCTCTCGTCGTGCGATGGATCTTCGCGGCCGGATTGATGGCTCGGATCGTCGCCTCGACCTTGGCGAGTTCTTCCGGAGTGACGAGGTCGGTCTTGTTGAGCACGACGACATCAGCGAAAGCAATCTGGTCCTCGGCTTCCCTGGAGTCCTTGAGCCGCAGCGGCAGGTGCTTGGCGTCGACCAGCGCCACCACCGCGTCCAGCCTGGTCTTGGAGCGCACGTCGTCGTCCATGAAGAAGGTCTGCGCCACCGGCACCGGATCGGCGAGCCCGGTGGTCTCGACCACGATGGCATCGAAGCGGCCGGGCCGGCGCATCAGGCCCTCGACGACACGGATCAGGTCACCGCGCACCGTGCAGCAGACGCAGCCATTGTTCATCTCGTAGATTTCCTCGTCGGATTCCACGATCAGGTCATTGTCGATGCCGATTTCGCCGAACTCATTGACGATGACGGCATAGCGCTTGCCGTGGTTTTCCGACAGGATGCGGTTGAGCAGCGTCGTCTTGCCGGCGCCGAGATAGCCGGTAAGAACGGTTACGGGGATCTGCGTCTGTGCGTCGCTCATGGCTTGCCTCGAACTATCTGGGCCTCGAAAGATACGGCCCTCGAAAAAGGGCCGGCTCTCGAAAAAGGGATTGTCGGCTCCATATAGGATGTGCGCCGGACTTTTGCACGGGGCAAACCGATGGGCCAAACCGGCTTGCCGACATTACCGAATTTTGACTGGCGAGAGCCGCTATGACCACCTGGATCAGGACGCGGGAGGCCAATTCGAGAGGCATGATATGTCCGGCAAGCCATCCTCCTCATCGTTCAGCCGGCGCCAGGCGCTCGGTTTGATCGCGGTCACCGCCGGCGGTGGTGCCTTCCTGCCTGCCGCCGCAATGGCCCAGTCGTCGGCGACCCAAGCCTCGCCCTATGCCGGACTGGCCCTGTTCGAAACCGGCGCGGGCGTGTGCACTATTACGCCTGAAGTGACCGAGGGGCCGTACTATTTCGATCCGAAACTCGAACGTGCCGATGTCACCGAAGACAGGAAGGGCATAGCCCTTGCTGTCCGGTTGCAGGTCGTCGACGCGACCTGCCGCCCGCTTGCCGGCGCTCGCGTCGACATCTGGCATTGCGACGCGCAAGGTGCCTATTCCGGCTATCCGGGGCAAGGTGACGGCAGGGACGTCGACACGTCGGGCCAGACCTTCCTGCGCGGCTGGCAGAAGACCGATGCAAGCGGCATCGTTTCCTTCGCCACCATCTATCCCGGCTGGTATCGCGGCCGCACCACCCATATCCATTTCAAGGTTTTCCCCGACGACAGTTCGGTGATGACCGGCCAGTTGTTTTTCCCCGATGGTCTGAGCGAGCAGATATTCACCACGGTCGCGCCCTACAATGACCGGCCCGGCAAGCGCGACACCTCGAATGCCAGGGACGGCATCGCCAGGCGGGCCGGACCGCAATCGCAGGCCGCACTGCGCGAGGTGGAGGAAGCCTATCAGGCGCTGATGATCGTCGCGGTGAAGCCCGGCTGAGCGGCATTCCCTCACGCGCCCTGCCCACGGCCAAAACTGCGGCCGTGAAAACTCGTTTGTCATCTAACTGAAATAAACATCTGGCATTAGCCACGGCGGACACCACAATGCTTGCCGGCAAAGCTGTTTGAAGACCGGAATCTTTTTGATCGTCGATTGCCAACCGGCCGGCTGTCTCTATGCTGCCCGCACCGGTACGGCCGAAGAGGGATGACCATGGCCAAGGCGGACAAGACTGCGACAATGAGCCGGCTGCATTCGGCGGCGAGGCTGGCAAGAACCGCGCTGGCGGCAAGGCTTCTGGCGCACGGCTTCTATGCCGGCCAGGATCAGATCATGCTGTCGCTCGACCGTGAAGACGGCCAGACACCTGGCAATCTGGCCGGACGCCTCGGCGTGCGCCCGCCAACCATCACCAAGACCATCAACCGGCTGCAGGCCCAGGGGTTCCTGGAGAAGCGCGCCTCGGAGGCCGATGCCCGCCAGGCGCATATCTTCCTCACCGACACCGGTCGCGACATCATTCACGCCATCGAGAAATCGGTGAAGAAGACCGAAAAGCAGGCGCTGAAAGGCCTCGACAAGAAGGACCAGAAGGCACTGTTCAAGCTGCTCGCCCGCATCGAGGCCAACCTCTCGAACGAAGATCTGGCGTTGATCGACGACGACGCCGAGACGGACGACTGATCGACGCATCGGGCGGCAGGCGATCAGGCCGCCGTTGCGGCGGATCCATGGATCAGCGACGACCAACGCCCCGGCGTCATGCCGAACGCCTTCTTGAACTGCCTGATAAAATGGCTCTGGTCGCTGAAGCCGGCTTCGACCGCGATCTGCGCCAGTGGCTCGCCGGCGGCGATCATCCGCCGCGCGCTCTGAAGCCGGCGCATCACCAGGAAGCGATGCGGGCTGGTCGAGAAGGCGGCGCGGAAATGCCGTGACAGGGCATATCGGTCGAGCCCGGTGACCGCTTCCAGTTCGCCCGAGCGTACGGGACGGGCTAGGTTTTCCGTCAGATAGTCACGCGTCAGCATAGCTGCCCGCCACGCCGTCTTGGTCATCGGCTTCGCCGGTTGGCCGGCATGCCGTGTCAGGCTTTGCATCAGTTGCGTCAGGAAGTCGTCGACGAATAACTCGTCGAGTTCCTGCTCCAACGGCCCCAGCGCCGAAAGCAGCGTTGCGCAGAACGTGGCGTCCGTCACCACGCCATCCCCGACAAACGGCAGCGACGCGCCGCCAAGGCAGTCAAGCATCAGTGACGGCTCCAGATAGAGCATCCGGTAGCGCAGGCCGTCCTCGGTACCGGCACCGCCGTCATGCAACTCGTCGGGATGCAGCACGATGATCTGGCCGGGCAGGCTGTGGCGCGCCACACCGAGATAGCGAAACGTCTGCACCCCGTGCAGCGTCACCCCGATCGCATAGGTGTCGTGGCGATGCAGGTCGAAGGCGCTGCCATGGAAGCGCGCCTCGATCCGCTCCATGCCGGCGGGGTCGGAGGCCGAGATGATGCAATTTTCCGCCGCATCCGCGCACAAACGTCCAAGACCCCTAAAGGCCTGGCTGTCTAGATCGTGCGACATCGTCTCCTTCAGCCTCGCATTGAGGTGCAACTTCGAATGGTCAATGTCTCATGTTCGATATGAAATTTGCAATCGTACTGCGGGAAGATCTGCCGGTCTGGCAGAAACTCAACGTCACCGCCTTTCTGACCAGCGGCATCGTCGCGCAGTTTCCGGACATCATCGGCGAACCCTATCGCGATCGCGCCGGCAATCTCTACAATCCGCTGTCGATCCAGCCGGTCATCGTTTTGTCCGCCGACCAGGCGACGCTGGGCACGATCCACCGGCGCACGCTGGAGCGCGGCGTGACCACCTCGCTCTATGTCGAGGAGATGTTTTCGACCGGCTTTGACGCGGCCAACCGTGCCGTCTTTGCCGAATTCGCGCCTGAGGACGCCAAGGTGGTCGGGATCGCGCTTCGCGCCGACAGGAAACTGGTCGACAAGATCACCAAGGGCGCCCGTATGCACGCCTAGTCCTTCAGACATTACGCCTGCCGGCGGCTCTTGTTGTGCCAGTCGGCTTTCGTGTCGCGACAGCCGACAATGGACTTGCCGGGAGCCGGCAATTCCCGCAAAGGTGGGGTTCAGCCCAGCTCCCACCCGGCCTGCAAGTGAGTGCTCCCCAAAGACATCTAGAAAGCGCGACGCCGCCGGTGGCGATCCTGTGCATGCTTTCCACCTATGTCTTCTTCACCTTCCTCGACACCAGCAGCAAATATCTCGTCCTCGCCGGTGTTTCGGTGCTGATCGTCGCCTGGGTGCGCTTTGCCGTGCATGTCGTGCTGGTCGGCATGCTGCTGCGCGGTTGGCGCCAACCAACGCGATTTCGCCCGGTCAATCTGCCGGCACATGTCCTGCGCGGCCTGTTCCTGTTCGGATCGACCATATTCAACGTCCTCGCGCTCAGATCCCTGCAGCTGGCCGAGACCACCTCGATCTATTTCTTCGGGCCGATGGTGATCACGGCAATGGCCGGTCCGCTGCTTGGCGAGTGGGCGGGCTGGCGCCGCTGGCTGGCGATCCTGGCGGCCTTTGCCGGGGTTCTCATCATCACGCGGCCAGGCGTCGGGGTTTTCGGCATCGGACATCTCTTCGCGCTCGGCTCGATGCTGTCGAACTGCTTCTACGTCATCATGACCCGCCGTATGTCGGCGACCGAGACGTCGGAGAGCCTGATCCTGTTCTCGGCGCTGGCACCGGCGCTGCTGCTGTTGCCCTTGCTGCCGTTTTCGTTTTCGCTGCCGCATGACGGCTGGCACTGGTTCGTGCTGCTCATGCTCGGCGTGTTCGGCGGCGTCGGCCACTGGCTGCTGGTCCAGGCCTACCGGCTGGCGACGACCACGGCGTTGGCGCCCTATCCCTATTCGCAGATGGTATGGATGATCATTTCCGGCTGGGTCGTCTTCAAACAGTTTCCCGACCGCTGGACACTGGTCGGCGCCGCCATCATCGTCGCCAGCGGCCTCTACATCGTCCACCGCGAGCACCGGCTTCGGCTGCAGAGCCGCGCGGCCTCGGATGTCGAGGCTGAAGCGCTGGCAAAAAAACTTTGATTTGCCCCCGATCGGTGGCATAACGCGGCCTTTAAACAGTTTAGGTTCGCATTCAGGTCGTTCGGGGAGCGCAAGGCGCTGGCACAAAAAATCAAGCTTTCGACGATCGCGGATGCGCTCGGCGTGTCCACGGCCACGGTCTCGCTGGCGCTGCGCGATAGCCCTCTGGTCGCCGGGACCACCCGCGACCGCATCAAGGAACACGCCCGCGCCATCGGCTATATCTACAACCGCCGCGCCGCCAGCCTGCGCACCTCGCGTTCGGGTATCGTCGGTGTCGTCGTCCACGACATCATGAACCCGTTCTTCGCCGAGATCCTGCGCTCGATCGAAAGCGAGCTTGACCGCAGCCGGCAGACCTTCATCTTGTCCAACCACTACGATCAGCTCGAAAAGCAGCGCACGTTCATCGACACGCTTTTGCAGCTCGGCGCCGACGGCGTCATCATGTCGCCGGCCATCGGCACACCGGCTTCCGACATTGTCATGGCCGAGGAGAACGGCCTGCCGGCGGTGCTGATCGCGCGCACCGTCGAGGGCGCCGACGTGCCGGTCTTTCGCGGCGACGACTCTTATGGGACAGGCCTCGCCACCAATCATCTGATCTCGCTCGGCCACAAGCGTATCGCCATGATCGGCGGCACCGACCAGACCTCGACCGGCCGCGACCGCTACCAAGGCTATGTCAACGCCATGGACGCGGCCGGGCTGGAAGTCAGGCCATCCTGGCGCATCGCCGGCCCGCGCACCAAGCAGGCCGGTTTCGAGGCCGCCGGGCAGTTCCTGGCGCTGAAGGACAGACCGACGGCTGCCTGCTGCTGGAACGACCTTGTCGCCATCGGCCTCATGAACGGCATTGCCCGAGCCGGCCTGGTGCCTGGCGTCGACATCTCCGTCACCGGCTATGACGATCTCGAAGAGGCGGCGATCGCGACGCCGGCGTTGACCACCGTCTGGAACGGACAGCGCGAGGTTGGCCGCCGCGCCGCCAGCGCGCTGCTCGACAAGCTCAACGGGCAGACGGTGCGGCCCTCGCAGGAATTGATCAAGCCGGAACTGCATGTGCGTCAGTCGACCGGCAAGCCGGTGGAGCGTGCATGACTAAGGCCGAACAGTTACAGACCGTCGCCATTCTGGTGCCGGGCGATTTCAACGATCATGCGATCGACCGCATCGATCACACATTCAGGCGTGTCCCGATCGAACGCGCCGATCCGTCCCTGGTCACCGACGAGATGCGCAGCAACGTGCGTGGCATCGCTTCATTTGCCGGCATCAACGCGGCAATGATGGATGCGCTGCCCAATCTCGAACTCATCGCTTCCTTCGGCGTCGGCTATGATTCGGTCGATGTAGGCCATGCGGCGGCGAAGAACATCATGGTCACCAACACGCCTGACGTGTTGACCGAGGAGGTCGCCGACACCGCCATCGGGCTGCTGATCAACACCATCCGCGACCTGCCGCGTGCCGAAACCTGGCTGCGTGACGGCAACTGGCTGCGCAAGGGCAACTATCCTTTGAGCCGGCTGACCTTGCGCGGGCGAAAGGTCGGTATCTTTGGCATGGGCCGCATCGGGCAGGCCATCGCCCGACGTCTGGAAGCCTTTGGCTTGCCGGTCGCCTACCACAATCGGCGCCATGTCGAAGGCCTTTCCTATCAGTATCACCCGACGCTGAAAGGGCTTGCCGAAGCCGTCGATACCCTGATTTCGGTTGCGCCAGGCGGCGCCTCGACGGAGAAGGCGGTCAATGCCGAAGTCCTGTCGGCGCTCGGCGCCAACGGGGTCTTCGTCAACATCGGCCGCGGCAGCACTGTCGATGAGACGGCGCTTGCGGCAGCACTTGCCACCGGCACCATCGCCGCTGCCGGCCTCGATGTCTTTGCCGACGAACCGAACGTGCCCAAGGCGTTGCTCGACGCGCCCAACACCTCGTTGTTGCCTCATGTCGGTTCGGCTTCGGACCACACGCGCCGCGCCATGGCGGATCTGTGCGTCGACAATCTGGTGTCCTGGTTCACCGAGCGCCGGCCGCTGACACCGGTGCCGGAGACGGCGAATGTGAGGGCTAGAAACTGATCGGTGGCCGCCACATTTATTAACGTCAGCTTAACCCTTTGGAATCATTGTTCAACCTGTCCGTGTACGTGGATGAAGAATGATGAAAGCACTTTCCGCATTGATCGCTGCCGCAGCGCTGTTTGGCGGCGTTCAGTTGTTTCATGGCGGCAGCAGTGAAAGTGCCGCCGACGAGGTCGCGCCTTCCAACAGCTACAGGCTGGTCGCCAATGGCGATGAGGCGGCCTGTGCAGTCAGCCGCGGGGCCGAAATTTCGGACGGCCTGTCCCTGCTCACCGTTGCTCCGAAATGCCGTCGTCTCCTGCCGGGTATAGAACAGGCGAAGTTCTGGCGTGAGCAAAACGACGGCTCGGTTGCCTTCAGCGCCAATGGCATCGATCCGATCGTCACCTTCGCTGTTGCGGACGGCGACGGCTATGAATCCTATGCCCAGGCGGCGCCACTTCTGTCACTGGCGGCCGCCGGTGGTTCGGAATCCGGCGACTGATTATTCCGCTGCGGCTCGCGCTCCGGCTTTCGCCGCCGCATGCAACCGCACGGCATCGCCGAAGGCGCGGAAAATCTTCACTGAGTTGCTGTCCGACTTGACCCAATATTCCGGATGCCATTGCACGCCGACGGCGAAGGCGCGCGAGTCGCGCACCGAAACCGCCTCGACCGTGCCGTCGTTGGCGACCGCCTCGATCTGCAGCTTCGGGCCGAGCCGGTCAATCGCCTGGCGGTGCAACGAATTGACCTTGATGTCGCCGGCACCGAACACGCCGGCCAGGCAGCTGCCTGGCTTGATCGAAATCGTCTGGTGGATGGCGAAGCGTTCGTCCTGCTTGTCGCTCACCGGCGCGCGGTGGTCGAGCGAACCCTCGCGCTCCTGAATCTCGGTGCCCAGCGTGCCGCCCAGCGCCACGTTCATCTCCTGGATGCCGCGGCAGATGGCGAGCAGTGGCACGCCGCGCTCGATCGCCCGGCGGATCAGCGGCAGCGTCGTGGCGTCGCGCGCCGGATCATAGGGGCCGTTGGCTTCGCTGGCATCGCCGCCATAAAGCGAGGGATGCACATTGGATTTCGAGCCGGTGACCATGACGCCGTCGACCGACGACAGAAGTTCGTCGAAGTCGAGCCGGTCGCCGAACGACGGCACCAGCAGCGGGAACACGCCGGCGCCGGTGATCGCCGCTTCCAGATATTGCTGTGGGGCGGCATGCCAGGTGTAGTTGTCGAACTGACGGACGTCGGTCGATATGGCGACGAGCGGCTGATGCATTTTTGGCTCTGTTTTCCAGCTGGGCAAGGGATGTACTGCCTCTAAAATAGGCGATCCCTGGATATTTTTCCATGACAAGTTTCAGCATGTCGCATGGGCCACGGAACGGCCCGTTAGACTATAGTTGCAGGGCAGCTGGGCTTCGCCGTCAAATCGGGCTGGCATGCTGGACTCGACTTCTTGCCTGTGTATTGTTTCGAGCGAACCGATATGGGAATCGAGGATATCCCCGAACGTCGGTCTGTTGATCCAAAAGGGAGGAACTTCATGGATCGTCGTTCATTCATTCGCAAGGCCGGTGTCACCGGCGTCGGTGCCGCAGCGGCAGCGGCCACGCTGGCGGCGCCTGCAATAGCCCAGTCCAATCCCAAGGTGACGTGGCGGCTGGCATCGTCCTTCCCGAAGTCGCTCGACACCATTTATGGCGGCGCCGAGGTGTTCTCGAAGATGCTGTCGGAGGCCACCGACGGCAACTTCCAGATCCAGGTCTTCGCCGCAGGTGAACTCGTGCCAGGCCTGCAGGCCGCCGACGCCACCACGGCCGGCACGGTCGAAGCCTGCCACACGGTGGCATATTATTACTGGGGCAAGGACCCGACATGGGCGCTCGGTGCGGCGGTTCCCTTCTCGCTCAACGCACGCGGTATGAATGCCTGGCACTATCATGGCGGCGGCATCGACCTGTTCAACGAGTTTCTCGCCACGCAGGGCCTTTTCGGCCTGCCGGGCGGCAACACCGGCGTGCAGATGGGCGGCTGGTTCCGCAAAGAAATCAACACGGTGGCCGACCTTTCCGGCCTCAAGATGCGCATCGGCGGTTTTGCCGGCAAGGTGGTGCAGAAGCTCGGCGTCGTGCCGCAGCAGATCGCCGGCGGCGATATCTATCCGGCGCTGGAAAAAGGCACCATCGACGCCGCCGAATGGGTCGGCCCCTATGACGACGAGAAGCTCGGCTTCTACAAGGTCGCGCCCTACTACTACTATCCCGGCTGGTGGGAAGGTGGCCCGACCGTCCACCTGATGTTCAACAAGGCGAAATACGACGAGCTTTCGCCGACTTACAAATCGCTGTTGCGCACCGCGGCACAAGCCGCCGACGCCAACATGCTGCAGAAGTACGATTATCTGAACCCTGCGGCGGTGAAGCGGCTGGTGGCCGGCGGCGCGAAACTGCGCCCGTTCAGCCAGGAGATCATGGTCGCCTGTTTCGAAAAGGCCAACGAGGTCTATGCCGAAATGGAAGCCTCCAACGCCCCGTTCAAGAAGATCTGGGAATCGATCAAGGGCTTCCGCAAGGAGCATTATCTCTGGGCGCAGGTGGCCGAATACAATTACGACACCTTCATGATGGTCCAGCAGCGCAACGGCAAGCTGTAGCGCCATCTGAGAGACCTCGGGCTTGCGCCGGCTAAAGTCTGCGCCGCCCCTCATCCGCCTGCCGGCACCTTCTCCCCGTATGGTGACGGGGAGAACTGGCAGCGGCCGCCGCGCCACTGCAACGCGGGTCATTGGCGAAATCGGCGATGAAAGCATCCTTCTCCCCGTACGGGGAGAAGTGCCCGGCAGGGCGAGGGGCGGCGCAGACGCTTGTAACTAACAATCTGGGGCGGGTAGCCACTCAGCTTCGGCGGGGCACCACCAGCACCTTGACCTCGCCGGGCGCTTGCGGATTGGCAATCACCGCAGCCGCGTCCTCGAGCGCCACCTGCCTGGAGATCAGCCTGTCGATCTCGATCGTACCGGAAGCGATGAGTTCGGCGGCGCGGCGATGAGTGTAGGGATTGAGGAAGGAACCGAGCACCTTCAGTTCCCGGAACAACAGGTCGAAGGGCTCGAACTCCGCTTTCATGCCTTGCGGTGTCACGCCGACGATGACGACGGTACCACCGGCGCGGGCCATGCGCATTGACTGCTCGACGGTCTCTCGCACGCCCGCGCATTCGAAGACGACGTCGACGCCACCTGGCACGAGGCCCGCTGGCCCGGCGATGGCATCGATGACATCCGTAGCGCTCGGATCGACCGTCGCTGTGGCGCCGAGATCTTCGGCGAGCGCGCGCCGCGAGGCTTGCCTGGTCGACAGGATGACGGTCGTGGCTCCCGCCAGTCTTGCTAGCTGCACCGTGAGCAGGCCGATCACGCCGCCGCCAAGCACGACCGCCGAGCTGCCTGGTCTGATCGCGGCAAGGTCCACGCCATGCAGGCAACAGCCGAGCGGCTCGCAGAACGCACCGTGCATGGGATCCAGGCCCGCGGGCAGGACAAAAGCCTGCTTCTGCGGCAAGGCAAGATATTCGGCAAAGCCGCCGTCGCGATGGATGCCGATGGCCCGCAGATTGCTGCACAGGTTGACCCGCCCGGCATGACAATGCGCACAACGCCCACAGGCGATGTTGGGGTCGCCGGTGACGCGATCGCCGACGGCAAAGCCGGATACGGATTTGCCGATCGCCTCGACGATGCCGGAGAATTCATGGCCGGGCGTCACCGGCGGCGTGCACGGAAATTCGCCGTGAAACAGATGCCGGTCGGTACCGCAGACGCCGCAGGCTTCGATGCGCACCAGAAGGTCGTCCGGCCCGATGTCAGGCTTGTCGACTTCGCGCAGCGCGATGCTACCCACCGCCTCCAGCCGAACCGCCTTCATCACAGTCGCCATGGCGGTCTCAGTTGAAGCTTGGCGGTTGCGACAGATCCGGCTGCGGTGCTGCCGGTTGGGCCGGCGGCGCCTCGCCGAAGCTCGGCGGTTGCGACAGATCGGGGGCAGCGGGAGCGGCCGGTGCCGTACCACCCGGCTGTGTACCGAGCGGCGACAGGCTGGGGGCCTCCGGTACCTTGTAGTCGATCGTGCCGGGATCCACAACGGTGCCTTTGTAATGCATCACCATTTGCGGGAAAGTGATGGTCAGCCCGATCATGATCACCTGTATGCAGACGAAGGGCACCGCGCCCCAATATATCTGCCCGGTGGTCACCGGCGCGATCTGCTTGCCGGTGAGGCGGTCGAGATAGGGCACTCGGGCGGCGACCGAGCGCAAATAGAACAGCGCGAAGCCGAAAGGCGGATGCATGAAACTGGTCTGCATGTTGACGCCCAGAAGCACGCCGAACCAGATCAGGTCGATCCCGAGCTTGTCGGCGGCCGGCGCCAGCAGCGGCACGATGATGAAGGCGAGCTCGAAGAAATCGAGGAAGAAGGCGAGGAAGAAGACGAGCATATTGACGCCGATCAGGAAGCCGACCTCGCCGCCCGGCAGCGATGTCAGCAGGTGTTCGACCCAGATGTGGCCGTTGACGCCGTAGAAGGTCAGCGAGAACACTCGCGCGCCGATCAGGATGAACAGCACGAAGGACGACAGCCGCGTCGTCGAGGTCAGCGCCTGCTTGACCACGTCCAGCGACAGCCGGCCCTTTGCCGCCGCCATGATCAAGGCGCCGACGGAGCCCATGGCGCCGCCCTCCGTCGGGGTGGCGATGCCGAGGAAGATGGTACCCAGCACCAGGAAGATCAGCGCCAGCGGCGGGATCAGCACGATGATCACCTGCTGCGCGAGCCTCGACATCATGTTGAAGTTCAGGCCTTTGTCGGCAATGGCCACAATGTAGATGAAGAGCACCCCGGCAGTGGCGCCGAGAATGTCGGCATTGTCGCCATGCGCCGGCGCGAGATAACGATACGCCGCATAGGAAACCGCTGATGTGACCGCCAACGCCACCAGCAAGGACATCACGCCATGGCCGAGCTTGCGGGCCTCGAGCGGCAGCGCCGGCATCGAATTCGGCCGGATGAAGGACATGATCAGGATGTAGGACATATACAGCCCGGTGAGCACGAGGCCCGGGATCAGCGCGCCGGCATACATGTCGCCGACCGAGCGGCCGAGCTGGTCGGCAAGCACGATCAGCACCAGCGAGGGCGGGATGATCTGGGCGAGCGTGCCAGACGCCGCGATGACGCCGGCCGCCACGCGCCGGTCATAGCCGTAACGCAGCATGATCGGCAGCGAGATCAGGCCCATGGCGATGACGGAAGCGGCTACCACGCCAGTGGTCGCCGCCAAAAGTGCGCCGACAAAGATCACCGCATAGGCGAGGCCGCCGCGGATCGGCCCGAAGAGCTGGCCGATCGTGTCGAGCAGATCCTCTGCCATGCCCGATCGTTCAAGCACAATGCCCATGAAGGTGAAGAACGGAATGGCCAGCAACGTGTCGTTCGACATTACCCGGCTGCCGTAGAAATTGTCCGGCAGTGCGTGCAAAAGCGGCCAGGCGAGGTTGATCGAGCCACCGGAATAGGGCGAGAGGAGCACGCCTATGAAGAAGAACATCAAGCCGTTCGCGGCCAGCGAAAAGGCGACGGGGTAGCCGATCAGCAGGAAGATGATCAGCGAAGCGAACATGATGGGCGCCATGTTCTGGGCGATGAACTCCATCACGAGCGCACCTCGTCAGCCAGTGCCTTGGCTTCGAGCTCGGCCTGCTCATGCACCGATATGAATGGATTGGGATCGTCCATGTCGCCGCGCATGATGGCCATCTTCTTGATGATCTCGGATATGCCCTGGAGCGCGAGCAGGAAGAAGCCGACCAGCAGGATGGCTTTGGCCGGCCAGATGATCAGCCCGCCGGAATTGTTGGACATCTCGCCGCTGCGAAACGAGAGTGACACATAGGGAACGAAATAGATCACCATCAGCGTCACGAACGGCATCAGGAAGAGGATATGACCAAGCAGGTCGATCCAGTGCTGCACACGGCGCGTGAACAGGCCGTAGACGATGTCGATGCGGATATGTTCGTTCTGCCTCAGCGTATACGCGGCGGCCAGCATGAAGGCGGCGCCGAACAGATACCACTGCAGTTCGAGCCAGGCGTTCGAGGATATGTCGAACACCTTGCGGATGATGGCATTGGCGGCGCTCACCAGGATCGCCAGCAGGATCAGCCACGACACCCATTTGCCGATGAATTCGTTCGCGCGATCAATGGTTCTGGATAGAGCGAGCAGCTCTGCCATGCATTCCTCCCTTGTACCGGAGGCGTGCCGGCTTCCCCTTCTTGTCCGTCACGCCGCGTGGTCCAACGGTATGCCGCGCGTGGACTGACGGGTCAACAAGGATAGCGGCGGCAAAATATCATTGCACCGAAGAGCTGGGCGGATACTGGCTCTCTGCCCCCGCGTCATGCAACCAAAGTCTGATGCGGTTCAGGCGATCTTGCCGGTGTCGCGGCCGGCGCCGATCAGCACTAGGATCGCGACCAGGAAGAGATACATCCACGCATCGCGCCATTCGACCGGGAAGTAGCCGGCCCACAGCGATTCGGCCATGCCGAAAGCCGCCGCGCCCAGAGCCGCCCGCGGCGGCGAGAGATAGCCGCCGACCGCCGTCACGAACAGGATTTTCAGTCCGTAGACGAGGCCGGAGCCGAAGCTGACATTGCCGTAATAGAGGCCGGCCATGACGCCGGCCAGAGCGGCGCAGAAACCGCCGAACAGTACCGCACGCCGGAACACCGCGCGCACGTCGACGCCGCACATCGCCGCTGCCCTGGGATCGTCGGAGACGGCGCGCCAGCGCCGGCCGAAGCTCGAACGGGCAAATGCCCAACTGGCAAGCGCGATTGCCGCCAGCACCACCGCGCAATCGATGAGCTGGATGAGTGTCAGCGTCGCCTTGAAGGTCGCGCCCTGCGCGAAAACGATGGGCTGCGCCAGCATAGGCGGCAGCCATAGGTCGTGTGTATCAGCGGCGATGCGGCTTGCTTCCGACAGGACCAGTAATATGCCCAGCGTCGTCACCACGATCGCGTTGGGTGTACGGTCGGCCAACGGTTCGAAGACGCTGCGCGACAAGACGTGGCTGAGCAGCGCGGCATAGAGGAATGCCGTGACGACGCCGAGCGCCACCGCCGCAAGCAGTGTCAGCCACAGCACCTGATAGCCGAAGGCCGCGGTGAGGATCATCATCTGGCCGCAAAAGGCGAACAGCGCACCATAGGCGAGGTTGGTGCGGTGCAGGATGCCGTTGGTCAGCACATAGCCGAAGGCGAGCAGCGCATAGAGCGCGCCCGAATGCAGTCCGTTCAGCACCTGTTGGAAAAAGTAGAGCATGCAAAAACCTCGAGGCATGTCGCCCAAAAGTGCGAAGCGGTTTTGGGACAACGACATGCTCAAAACAAGGCTGCGGAGACCGCGCCTAATAGAGAAGTTGCATCGCTGAATCTAACTTGTCAAATGCGATTTATCGGTTAGATTTCCGGCATGACGGTATCCTGGACTCCGCACCGCTTCACCGGCGGCCTGCTTGCGCTCGACACGGCGAACACCGTCGTGCTGCGCGGCGATCCGCAGAGGTCCTTCGACCGCTTCGATGATCCGGCCGAGATTGCCCGCTTCGCCGATGCGGCGAGCCGCTTTCGCGCAGCCGAGCTTGGTGGCAGGCCGCTGGCAGCACCGTTACCGGAGACGATTGCACCTGTCGTGCTGTCGATCCGCGAGGCGACGGACCGGCTGTTTCGCGGTGCGGTGTCGAAGGGCTCGGTTGCTGCCTCCGATCTACCGGGATTCCTCAGAGCCTGCGCCGATGGCCTGGCCGACAGCACGACCGAGATCGGTGCGCCGGGAAGGCCGTTCGGCGATCCGGTGACGCCGCTCGCCTTCGAGACGGCGCTGGCGGTTTCGGCGCTCTCGCTGCTGCGCGACGATACCGCCGCAAGGCTCAGGATCTGTCCCAATTGCACCTGGCTGTTCGTCGACAGGAGCCGCAATTCCAGCCGGCTCTGGTGCGACATGGCGGTGTGCGGCAACAGGCAGAAGGCAAGTCGTCACTATCGTCGCCGCCGCATGGCAGCCAATGAGGTCAAGGATGCTTAGAGCGTTTTCCCGTTCGATCATTGTCGGCGCGGTACTCGTTGCCGCCGTCGCGCTCGGCGCCTGCCGCGATACCGGCGATGACCAAGGCAAGCTGTTCGAGATTTCCGGCAAGATATTCGTCTTCAACTACCGCTTCGCCAGGGCGACCTATGTGGTGACGCTGCGGCCGCTGAAGCCGATGGCAGAGGGTCAGATGGCGGTCGCCAGTTTCCAGGATCCCGCCGGCGGCGCGCCATTGGTGGTTGAGCAGAAAGTGTGGCCGAAGCTTAACAAGGTGACCCTGGAGAGCCCGGCGCTGACCTGCGTCGTCAAGAACAAGCCCTATGCGATTGCCATCAGCATCAAGGGGACCGACGGCGCGGTCCTGCAGAAGATCGACACCACGTTGATGTCGACCGAAGACCAGTCAGTGCTGCCCGACCGGCCTTTGGTCATCGACCAGCTCTATACCGCCAATCCCGATCTCGCCGGCCATCCCGACGGCAAGCTGCCGGGCGAGCCGAAGCCGGATTGCTCGAAGGGCAGCTGACGCGTCGCTTCCAGCCCTGATCGCTGCTGAAATTTTCGTGCGCCGGAAACGCCCGCGGATCGGTTTCGTGCCGGATTCAAGATGGCCAGGGACTGTTCGTCGCGCGTTGCCTGGCACCTGCGATTTTGTTTGACCTGCCTTGCAAGGGAAGAAAGGATGCGTCATCCGACCCCGACGTTGGCTGCCTGCCCCCGTGCGGCCTCCGCAGAGGAAATTCCTGATGACGCTGCATGACGTCGCGCTCGACGACAAGTTCGATCTCGCAAAGGAGCGCATCTTCCTGTCCGGCGCGCAGGCGGTCATCCGCATGCTTCTGATGCAGCGCGAGCGTGACCGCCGCGCCAGCCTAAATACGGCCGGCTTTGTCTCCGGCTATCGCGGTTCGCCGCTCGGCGGCCTCGACATGCAGCTGTGGAAGGCCAAGAAGCAGCTCGCCCAGGCCGACATCGTCTTCCAGCCAGGCCTCAACGAGGAGCTGGCCGCCACCGCTTGCTGGGGCGCGCAGCAGACGGAACTGCTGGGCGAGGGCACCCATGACGGCGTCTTTTCGGTCTGGTACGGCAAGGGGCCGGGCGTCGATCGCTCCGGCGATGTGTTCCGCCATGCCAATCTCGCCGGATCGTCGAAACATGGCGGGGTGCTCGCCTTGATGGGCGACGACCATATGGCCGAATCGTCGACCAACGCGCATGCCACCGAATTCCTGTTCGTCGACACGATGGTTCCGATCCTCAACCCGGCCGGCGTCCAGGAGATCATCGATTACGGGCTCTACGGCTTTGCCATGTCGCGCTTTGCCGGCACCTGGGCGGCGATCAAATGCGTCAAGGACAACATCGAATCGACAGCCTCGGTCGATGCCTCGCTCGAGCGGCTGAACATCGTCGTGCCGGATTTCGACATGCCGCCCGGTGGTCTCAACATCCGCCACGAGATCGACATGCTCGGCCAGGAGGAGCGGCTGCATGAGCATAAGCGTGCCGCGGCTTCCGCCTTCATCCATGCCAACGGGCTGAACCGCATCGTCTATTCGGGCGGCCGCAACCCGAAGATTGGCATCATCACGCTGGGCAAGAGCTATCTCGACGTTCGCCAGGCGCTTGAGGACATCGGCATCGACGAGGCGGCCGCCAACCGCATCGGCGTGCGGCTGTTCAAGGTCGGCTGCCCTTGGCCGCTCGACCTGCATCATATCGCCGACTTCGCCCGCGGTCTCGACACCATCATCGTCGTCGAGGAGAAGCGCTCGCTGATTGAGGTGCAGCTGCGCGAGAGCCTTTACGGTACCGCCACGCAGCCGGTCATTATCGGCAAGAAGGACGAGCGCGGCGACTGGCTGTTCCCGGCCAAGGGCGCGCTCGACCCCAACGAGATCGCCATCGCGCTTGGCGAGAGGATCGTCAGGACCATCGGTCCGTCCGAGGAAATCTCGGCCCGAGTGGCCAAGCTGCGCCAGTTCCAGGCAATGCTCGCCGACGCCACCGACATCGGCTCGCGCACGCCATTCTTCTGTTCCGGTTGCCCGCACAATTCGTCCACCAAGGTGCCGGACGGCTCGATCGCTGCAGCCGGCATCGGTTGCCACTTCATGGCGCTGTGGATGGACCGCAACACGCTCGGGTTCACGGCGATGGGCGGCGAGGGCGCGCAATGGGTCGGCCAGGCGCCGTTCTCCAAGCGCGAGCACATCTTCCAGAATCTCGGCGACGGCACCTACAATCATTCCGGCACGCTGGCGATCCGCTTCGCGCTGTCGACCGACGCCAACATCACCTACAAGATCCTCTACAACGATGCCGTCGCCATGACCGGCGGCCAGCCGCACGAAGGTGGCCTGACCGTCGACATGATCGCCAGGCAGGTGCGGGCCGAGGGCGTCGCCCGCATCGCCGTCGTCACCGATGAGCCCGACAAATATGCCGGGAAGGTCGAATTCCCGGCCGGCGCCACCATCCATCACCGCGATGACCTCGATCTGGTCCAGCGCGAACTGCGGGACGTCAAGGGCGTCTCGGTGCTGCTCTACGACCAGACCTGCGCCGCCGAAAAACGCCGCCGCCGCAAGCGCGGCACCTTTCCCGATCCCGACAAGCGCGTCTTCATCAACGAACTGGTCTGTGAAGGTTGCGGCGATTGCGGCGTGCAGTCGAACTGCGTCTCAATCCAGCCGGTCGAGACGGAATTCGGCCGCAAGCGCAGGATCGACCAGTCGAGCTGCAACAAGGATTTCTCCTGCGTCAACGGCTTCTGCCCGTCCTTCGTCACCGTGCACGGCGCCAAGATCCGCAAGGCCGAAGGCCTTGCCGGCAAGGCCAACCCGCTCGACGGCGTACCGACGCCCGCCGAATTCCCGCTTGGCGAACAGGGCTGGGCGGCGATCATCGACGGTGTCGGCGGCACCGGCGTCGTCACGGTCGGTGCGGTGCTCGGCATGGCCGCCCATCTCGAGGACAAGGGCTGCGGGATGATCGACATGGCCGGCCTCGCCCAGAAGGGCGGTTCGGTGTTCACGCATGTCCGCATTGCCCGCACTCCGGACGACATCCATGCCATCCGCGTCTCGGCCGGTAAGGCCGATCTCGTGCTTGGCTGCGATCTCGTCGTGTCGGGCGCCAAGAAGGTGCTGACCGCGGTGCGCGAGGACCACACTATCTTCCTCGCAAACACCGCCGAGATCATGCCCGGTGAATTTGCCCGTTCGGCTGATTTCTCGTTGCCGATAGAGCGGCTGAAGAAAGCGATCCGCACCGCTGCCGGGGACGACAAGGCGCATTTCTTCGACGCCACCCGCACAGCCACGGCACTGTTCGGCAACTCGCTCGGCGCCAACATGTTCATGCTGGGCTTTGCCTTCCAGCACGGCGGCTTGCCGCTGTCCGCCGAAGCGGTCGAGAAGGCGATCGAGCTCAATGGCGAAGCCGTGGCGATGAACATTGCCGCCTTCCGCTGGGGCCGTCGTGCCGCCCATCAACCGGACTTCGTGCGCGGCCTTGTCGCCCAGCCGGGCCCAACCGTCGCTGGAAAGCCCGGTCAGCCTGGGACGGTTGCCGAGACGCTGGACGACATCATTGGCCGCCGCGCCGCCTTCCTGACCGCCTATCAGAACGCCGCCTATGGCAAGCGCTACTCCGAAAGACTGGCCGTTTTGCGCGCCGCCGAAGCGAAGGCCGTGCCTGGTTCGACCGCGGTGTCGGAAGCCGCCGCGAAGAACCTGTTCAAGCTGATGGCGATCAAGGACGAGTACGAGGTGGCGCGGCTCTACACCGATGGCTCGTTTGCCGCCGAATTGGGCAAGCAATTCCAGAGCTACGACAAACTCGAATTCCATCTCGCACCGCCGATCATGGGCCGCCGCGGCAACGACGGCAAACCGAGGAAATCGAGCTTTGGCCCCTGGATGATGAAGGGTTTTCGCGTGCTGGCGGCGATGAAGGGCCTGCGCGGCACGGCCTTCGACCTGTTCGGCTACACCGCCGAGCGGCGCATGGAGCGACAGCTTCTGGCACAGTACGAGGCGGATCTGGAGCTAATCGTCAAATCGCTGGCGCCGGGTAAGGCCGATGCGGCGGTTGCCCTTGCCTCGGTGCCGGCCCTCATTCGCGGCTATGGCCATGTCAGGCAGGCCAGCGCCGAAAAGGCAGCCGGCGAGCGCTCCCGGTTGCTCCAGCGCCTTGCAAACGCACCGGCGGGGCCGGCACTTCAGGCCGCCGAATGAAGGCCTTGTTTACCTGAAGCTTGATTTCCTGGTCTGTCCTGCTTTTGCGCTCCTTCGCAGCCGAGCCAAAACCACTGTTCTAAGCCTTTCTTAAGGCGGATGTGGGATGACGAGGCCTAGCGTTGGGCCGACGATATGGGCAGAACAAAAACCGAAAACATCCCAGCGGATGTTTATATCCAGTTTGTGCGGTCGTTGTTCGACAACGCTCACATGCTGGTGATTGGCGGCGTGTGCTACTGGATCCTCGGATTCATGATCTATTTGCGCACGCACAATCCGTTGTTCTTGGCTTTCTCTTTTGCCCTGCTGTCTATCTGCCTTTTCCGCTATTTCGGCATTCGCCGCTTCCGGAAGGCGGGCGGTGTGATAGCCGACGTCCAGGAGGCGCAGCGGTGGGAGCGCAACTACATCCTCAAGGGCAGCCTGCAGGGCCTCGGGCTGGGCGCGCTGTGCTTCATATCTATCTATGTTTATCCCGACCCCTTTGCCGAACTTGCCGCGACGTCGCTGGCCATCGCAACGTTGGTGACGGTTGTTGGCCGGAACTACGGATCTCCGCTCATGGTGCGGATTTTTTCCGTGACCTTCATTGGTCCTGCAGCACTTGCACTGTTGCTGCGCATGGATGTCCCCTCGGTTGTCCTCGGGTTGATGATCATTCCGTTGACTTTCGTCACGATCAACAGCGCCGACCACGTTCGCGACGTGCTTTTCTCGGCGGTCATCGGCCACAAGGAAGCGAGGAAGCTCGCGCTCAGATTCGATCGCGCACTCAACACGATGTCGCACGGCCTCGTCATGCTCGGCCCCAACGGCCGCGTGGCGGTGGCCAATGCCGAAGCTGCCCATCTGATGTCGCTCAAGTCCGGGGATGCGCTGCTTGGTCGGTCGATCCATGGTCTGTTGATGCGAGGTGTCGCCGGCGGCATGCTGGCGCCAAAGGATTGCCGCTATATCGAGGCTCAGCTGACTCGCGCCCTGCGCGAGGGCCGCGACCGCAAGGTGCTCGTTTCCCTCGCCAACGGCCAGCACTATGAATTTTCGGCACGCGAAGGCAGCCAGGAACTGGGCGTCATCACCTTCGAGGACGTCACCGCCCGCGTCGAGGCGGAAGACAAGATCCGTTTCATGGCGCGCTTTGACAATCTTACCGGCCTGCCCAACCGTGCCTATTTCCACGAACTGGTCGGCGAGGCCATGGCGTCCGGCGATCGCGACCGGCTCTGCGGCCTGGCGGTGCTCGACCTCGACGATTTCAAGAGCGTCAACGACACGCTTGGCCATCCGATCGGTGACGGGTTGATCTATGCCGTTGCCGAGCGGCTTGCCGCCATTGCCGGGCAAGGCATCACGGTCAGCCGTTTTGGCGGCGACGAGTTCATGATCTTCTTCGACCGCGTCGAGGATGAGAGCCATCTGACCAGCCAGCTCGACGAGATTTTCGCCGGCCTGCAAGGAGAAGTCGACGTCGCCGGTCACGGGCTGCGCATCCAGACCAGTGGCGGCGCGGTGCTGTCGCATGTCAAGGATACCGATGCCGATGCCATGATCGTTAAAGCGGACCTGGCGCTCTACAAGGCCAAGGAGTTCGGCAAGAACGGCTGGCGGCTGTTCGAGGCGGCAATGGACGCCGCGTTCCGCAACCGTCAGTTGATGAAGGCGGATCTGCGCAGCGCGGTGGAAAGCAAGGAATTGCGAGTGGTCTACCAGCCGATCGTGGCAATGAACACGATGCGCATCGCGAGTTGCGAGGCGCTGTGCCGCTGGGACCATCCCGATCTCGGGCCGATTTCGCCCAGCATCTTCATTCCGCTGGCCGAGGAAATGGGCATCATTTCCGAGATCAGCACCTTCGTGCTGCAGGCAGCCTGTACCGAATGCGCCAAATGGCCCGACCAGACCAGCGTCTCGGTCAATCTCTCCGCCAAGGATTTCCGCAGCCGCGATGTCATCCAGAAGGTTCGCGATGCGCTGGCGAATTCCGGCCTCGCCGCTGGCCGGCTGGAAATCGAGGTCACCGAAACGGCGCTGCTCGACGACAAGTCGCTGACACGCCAGTACATCGAGGAATTGAAGCAGATTGGCGTGCGCATCGCGCTCGATGATTTCGGCACCGGCTATTCGAGCCTGAGCTATCTGCATAAGTTGCCGCTCGACAAGATCAAAATCGACCGCTCGTTCCTGATCGACGTCACCCAGAACCCGCGTTCGCTTGAGTTGCTCAAGGGCATCGTCAACCTGTCGCGGCCGCTGGGACTTTCCGTCACCGTCGAAGGCGTAGAGACCTTCGAGCAGCTCAAGATCCTGGCCATGCAGGTCAAACCCGATCTCGTGCAAGGCTTCCTGTTCGGTGCCGCGCTCAGTGCGTCGGGTATCGAGACGATGTCGAATGTCACTTGGCCTTTCGCCGCTGACCTGCGTCTCGCTGGCAAACGGACAGCCAGTTAGCGCCGTGATCGACAGCCCAAGCGTTGGCCTGGCTCACGCACCTGTGTTGATGGAGGTGCGATGTCTTGGAGGCAATGATCCACATCCTTCTCGCAGCGCATTCCTCACCAAAAGACATTCTCAAGTGGGCGCTCACCTGTTAAGGTTAACACAAGGTAAATCAACAACATCTAAATTTCAGCTTGTGTCTCATTTTCACTCGAATAGCTTATCCGTAGGTGGAATTTCGAGGACAGATGATGGATGCTGCAAGGGCTGCAAGGAAAGCCTCCGGCGCGGTCAGCGCAGCCGGCGATTCGGTGCTGAATCGATCGATTATGCAACTGCTGGAGCATGTCGATTATCGCCTCGTTACCGGGGGCGAGGATTTGGAGGCGATTTACCGGCTTCGCTATAAATCCTATCTGCGCTCAGGCATGTGCGGCCCAATCGCCAGTGGGATGTTCGAGGATCGCTGGGACAATCTGCCCAATTCCTACCGGTTCGGTGTCTATTGCTATGGCGAATTGGTCAGCACGATCCGCTTCCATTATATTTCCAGCGAGCACCCGGATTCGCCCTCCGTCGATGCCTATCCGGAAATACTGATCGAGCGACTTGCCCGCGGAGAAACCTTCATCGACGGAACCCGCTTCGCAGCCGATCCTGACGGTGCGCCGGCGCCCGGAGTGCTGCCTTTCCTGACACTCAGGCTTGCCATGGTGGCCTCGCGCTACTTTGGCCAGAACTCGGTGCTTACGCCGGTCAAGATCGAGCATTCCAATTTTTATGCCCGCTACTTCAATGCCGTGCAAAGGACTGAGGGGAAAGTATTTCCGGGCGTTCTTGCCCCGATCGCGCTGTTCGAAATTCCCGCCGGCGAGAATATGCGACTGACCCTCGAACGGTTCCCATTCTTCAGGTCGACGCCGATGGAACAGCGGCTGATGTTTGCCAATCCGGCCATCAACCGACTGACACCCCTGTCGATTGTTCCAACAGCGAAATATTATCGCGACGCCGCCTGAGCTTCCGTATTTTGCGGAGCCTCCGGAGCTTTCCGGCCGGATAGGCGTTCTGATTATGGCGGCGCGTTGACGTTCCGCGCCTCCATGTCGACAGATATGCCAGAAGGAACCCGACATGACCATTTCCACGCTTGCGCTCACCCCGCTCATCTCGCTGATCGCCGGCGTGCTGATCCTCGTCATGCCAAGGCTGTTGAACTACATCGTCGCGCTCTATCTGATCGTCGTCGGACTGCTTGGGCTTTTCCCGCATCTTGCCGGTTGAGGCAGCGCAAGCGCCCGCCTCGACGCTTTCGAAGTATCTTTCCACATCAGGCGGCCGGACCCAGTGTCGAGCGCGGCGTCACGTCGGCAGCCGGCTTCAAGTTTCCTTTGAGGCAGTTGTCGGCTGCGATGCGGCAATAGCGCCATTGCTCTCGGCCCGGCTTTTCGCTATGTGCCTGAAAGATGTCTTCGAAGGGGTATTCCTATGGCTGATCACTCGCCGACCGGTCCTGTCGAACTGGGCGCGAAGATGGACTATGCCGAGCATGACCGCACCTATGCGGGCTTCCTCATGCTGGCCAAATACGGATCGCTTTTCTGCGGCGCCCTGCTTCTGGCGATGGCCTTCGGCTTCTTCGCGGGCGGCTTCTTCTCGGCGACCATCCTGTTCGTTCTGATTCTGGCCGCCGGCGCCTTTATCCTCCGATAGATTTTCCGACACCTTGTCCACGGCGCCGCCGCGAGGCCGGCCGGCGTCTTGCGGGAACGAGCTTCCGGCCGAAAGGATCATGCGGTGGGACAGACGGTTTTCATCCCTCGTGAACTCGATGCCAATGAGCCGCGCGTCGCGGCCTCGCCCGATACCGTGAAACGGCTGGCGGCGCTGGGCTTCGAAATCGTCGTCGAGACCGGTGCCGGCACGCGGTCGCGCATCCCCGACGAGGAATTCGCTAAAGCCGGTGCCGCCATCGGCAAGGCTTCCGATATCGCCAAGGCCGATGTGGTGCTGAAAGTGCGCCGGCCTGGGGATGCCGAGCTGAAAAGCTACAAGCCGGGCACTGCGGTCATCGCCATCATGGATCCCTATGGCAATGATGCCGCTGTAGCAGCCCTGGCCAAGGCCGGCGTCACTGCCTTTTCGATGGAATTCATGCCGCGCATCACCCGCGCCCAGTCGATGGACGTGCTCTCCAGCCAAGCCAATCTCGCCGGCTATCAGGCGGTGATCGACGGCGCTTCGGAATATGACCGGGCGCTGCCGATGATGATGACCGCGGCCGGCACGGTGCCGGCGGCGAAAGTCTTCATCATGGGTGTCGGCGTTGCCGGCCTGCAGGCGATCGCCACCGCGCGCCGGCTTGGCGCGGTCGTCACCGCCACCGACGTTCGCCCCGCCGCCAAGGAACAGGTCGCCTCGCTCGGCGCAAAGTTCCTCGCGGTCGAGGACGAGGAATTCAAGGCCGCCGAAACGGCCGGCGGCTACGCCAAGGAAATGTCTAGGGAATACCAGGCCAAGCAGGCGGCACTCACGGCCGAGCATATCGCCAAGCAGGACATCGTCATCACCACGGCGCTGATCCCCGGCCGGCCGGCGCCGAAGCTGGTGTCGGCGGCGATGGTCGCCTCGATGAAGCCGGGTTCGGTGCTCGTCGATCTGGCGGTCGAGCGCGGCGGCAACGTCGAGGGCGCTGTGTCAGGTCAGGTCGTCACCACGGCCAACAACGTCAAGATCGTCGGTCACCTCAATGTACCCGGCCGCATCGCGGCGTCGGCCTCGCTGCTTTACGCCAGGAACCTGTTCGCCTTCCTCGAGACGCTGGTCGACAAGACGACGAAGACGCTTGCCATCAATCGCGATGACGATCTGGTCAAGGCGACGATGCTGACCGATGGCGGCAAGATCGTGCACCCTGCTTTCGTCAAGGCCGACCAGCCGCCTCATGTCGAGCCGGCTGCGATCCCGGCCAAAACCATGGTCGCCGACGCTTCGGCCAAGCCGAAGAAGGCCGCTCCCAAGAAACCGGCCACACCCAAGTCGCCCTCGTCGAAGTCGAAAGGCATTGCGTGATGGATCAGACCCTGCAGAAAGCCCTCGACCAGCTCGACCAGGCCTCCGCCGCCGTTCGGCTGGCGGTGCAGAATATGGCGCCCGCGCCCGGCGGCGCCGAGGCGGCGGGTGATGCCGCGCACGCTTTGTCCGGCGGCGCCATCGATCCCTTCGTTTTCCGTTTCGCCATCTTCGTGCTGGCGATCTTCGTCGGCTATTATGTCGTCTGGTCGGTGACCCCCGCTTTGCACACGCCGCTGATGGCCGTCACCAACGCCATCTCCTCGGTCATCGTCGTCGGCGCATTGCTTGCCGTCGGCATCGCGGCCTCCGGCATCGCCGCGGGCTTCGGCTTCGTCGCCTTGATGCTGGTCTCGGTCAACATCTTCGGCGGCTTCCTCGTCACCCAGCGCATGCTGGCCATGTACAAGAAGAAGGACAAGTAGAGCGCCATGAACGCCAACTTCGCGTCCTTCCTCTATCTGGTTTCCGGCGTCCTGTTCATCATGGCGCTGCGCGGGCTGTCGCACCCGACCACCAGCCGCCAGGGCAATCTCTACGGCATGATCGGCATGGGCATCGCCATCGCCACCACATTGGCGCTGGCAACCCCGTCGGCGGGCCGCTTCGGCCTGATCGTGCTCGGTCTTGCCATTGGCGGCAGCGTCGGCGCCGTCACCGCGCGCCGCATCGCCATGACCTCGATGCCGCAGCTGGTCGCCGCCTTCCACTCGCTGGTCGGCCTCGCCGCCGTCATGGTGGCTGCCGCCGCCATCTATGCCCCGGAAAGCTTCGGCATCGGCACGGATGGCGACATTCATGCCCAGGCCCTGATCGAGATGAGCCTTGGCGTCGCCATCGGCGCCATCACCTTCACTGGCTCGGTCATCGCCTTCCTCAAGCTCGACGGCCGCATGTCCGGCAAGCCGATCATGATCGGCGGCCGCCACTTCATCAACGCCGCCCTCGGCATCGCGCTGATCGTGCTGATCGTGCTTCTGGTCACTACGGAATCGAAGCTGGTGTTCTGGCTGATCGTCGCGGCGTCGCTGGTGCTCGGTATCCTGCTCATCATTCCGATCGGCGGCGCCGACATGCCGGTGGTCGTGTCGATGCTCAATTCGTATTCGGGTTGGGCGGCGGCCGCACTCGGCTTCACGCTCGGCAATCTGGCGCTGATCATCACCGGCGCGCTGGTCGGCTCGTCCGGCGCGATCCTGTCCTACATCATGTGCAAGGGCATGAACCGAAGCTTCATCTCGGTCATCCTCGGCGGCTTCGGCGGTGAAACCGCGGCAGCGGCGGACGATGGCATCGAGCGCACGGTCAAGCAGGGCTCGGCCGACGATGCCGCCTACCTGATGATGAACGCGCAGAAGGTGATCATCGTGCCCGGCTACGGCATGGCGGTCGCCCAGGCCCAGCACGCGCTGCGCGAAATGGCCGACAAGCTGAAAGCTAACGGCGTCGACGTGAAATACGCCATTCATCCCGTGGCGGGCCGCATGCCCGGCCACATGAACGTGCTGCTCGCCGAAGCCAACGTGCCTTACGACGAAGTGTTCGAGCTCGAGGACATCAACTCAGAGTTCGCGCAGGCCGACGTCGCCTATGTCATCGGCGCCAACGACGTCACCAACCCGTCCGCGCGCGACGACAAGAGCAGCCCTATCTACGGCATGCCGATCCTCGATGTTGACAAGGCGCGCACCTGCCTGTTCGTCAAGCGCTCGCTCGGTTCCGGCTATGCCGGCATCGACAACACGCTGTTCTACAAGGACGGCACCATGATGCTGCTCGGCGACGCCAAGAAGATGACCGAGGAAATCGTCAAGGCCATGGATCACTGATCGGCGATCGGCACTGAGATAAGCCAAGGAGCGCCCGGCCTCGTGCCGGGCTTTTTCTTGGCGCGTCGGCTGTTCGGGGCTACGATGATGAATTCCTGTCCCGTCGACGGGATTGTCGTCAACGGAGACGTTGGTGCCCGACCCCTTCGCATCGCCGCCCACCGGAAAAGCGCCGCGCAAGCCTGGCCAGGCGGTGGTGATCGTGCACGGCATGGGCGAACAGCGGCCGATGGATACGCTGCGCGGCTTTGTCCAGGCTGTCTGGAGCCATGACCCCGCCCGCGCGCCGTTTTATGCCCATGTCGCCGATCCGGCTGACCCCGCCGGCGCGAAGATCAACCAGAGCTGGATCACACCCGACAGCCGGACCAATTCATACGAACTTCGCCGCATCACCACGCCCTACGATATCGATGGCCGTCGCACCGATTTCTACGAGCTTTACTGGGCCGACATCACGCAGGGCACGACGCGGGGCCGGCTTGCCGCCTGGGTGACAAACCTGCTGTGGCGCAAGCCCGCCGACATTCCGCCCGACGCCCGCAAGCTCTACCTCGTCACGCTTCTTGCCGTCATCGTCGTCCTGTGCGCGGCGCTCGCGCTCGCGACGTCGGTTTGGCAGCAGTATATCTCCTTGGCCGCCGGCCTGCTCGTCACCATCCTGGCCTCGTTGATCATCTGGGCGGTGGATCGGTTCGGCCTTCCCTATTTCGGCGATGTCGCGGCCTATGTGCGCGCCGAAGCAGCGACGGTGGAGAAGCGCGCGCTGATCCGCGACCGGGGCCTGAGGCTGCTGAAACGTCTGATGATGGATGATAGTTACGACCGGATCGTGCTGGTGTCGCACAGCCTTGGATCGATGATCGCCTATGATCTCCTGCAGATATTGTGGGCCGATTTCAGGCCCCGAAAACTGGAGGCCATCCGCGACAAGACGAAACTGAAGGCGATCCGCGCCATCGACAAGGCGACGCTTGTTGCCGACGGTTCGGCGTGGCCCGACAGGCTGGATGATCTCGCCGGCTTCCGACGCGATCAATGGGAACTCTACCGGCAACTCCGAACCGCGGATGCCGACCATCCGCTGCCATGGAAGATCAGCGATTTCATCACGCTCGGCAGCCCGCTGACCCACAGTGAATTTCTGGTGACGCATGATCTTGCCGAATTCCGGCGCGGCGTTGCCGAACGGCTGTTCTCCACATGCCCGCCAATCGCCGAAGGGGCGTCGGCCGGAGGCACTGTGCTTTATCAGGAGGGACGCAGCCCTTCAGGCAAACCGCAGCGCGCCGTGCATCATGGCGCGGTGTTTGCCGCGACGCGGTGGACCAACATCTTCGACCGCGGCGATGGCTGGCTGACGGGAGATCCGATCTCCGGGCCGATGTCTGAGAATTTCGGCCCGGGCGTGGAGAATATCCAGGTCGAGTTGCGCAGCTCCCGCGGCCGCATCTTCACCCACACTCTGTACTGGTCGTTGACAGCGACCGGCGTCGAGGTCGCCGGTGCTCGGCCGCGCTCGCACCTTGCCGTGCTGCGCGACGCTGTCGACCTCGGTCGTAAACTGGAGCCGAGCCAGGCGAAAGCGCCGGCGAGCCGGCAAGCGTAGAAACCGATCGGGGCTCAGATATCCAGATTGGCGACCGACAGCGCGTTGTCCTGGATGAATTCGCGCCTCGGTTCGACCTCGTCGCCCATCAGTCGCGAGAACAGACTATCCGCGTCCGTCGCGTCATTGACCTTGACCTGCAGCAGCGAGCGCACATTCGGGTCGAGCGTGGTTTCCCACAGCTGTTCTGCGTTCATTTCGCCCAGACCCTTGTAGCGCTGCATGGTCAGGCCCTTGCGGCCGGTCGCAAAGACGGCGTTGAGCAGCGCCAGCGGCCCCGAGATGGTTTCGGAGACATCCTTGCGGCGCAGCACCGGTGGCGTCCCGTAGACCTCGCTGAGGCGCTGTGCGTAGCGGTCGAGCTGGCGAGCATCGGCCGAATTGATCAGCGCAAGATCGAGATGCGCGTATTCCTTGACGCTGCGCACCGTGCGCTCGAACACATAGCCGCCGACGCCTTCGTTCGAGGTCGACATGCGGCCGGTCCAGCCGCGCTCGGTATCCTCGGCGATGATGTCGAGGCGTTTAGCGATCCGCTCGGCCATGGCGTTGGCGCGGCCGAGATCGGTGAAGACGTCCGGGTTGAGCCCGCCGGCGATCGCGGCCTGTTCGACCACGCCTCTGCTGTAGCGGGTGTGCAGGCCGTTGATCAGCTGGCGCACGGCCAGCGCGTCGTCGATGGCCCCGCGCAGGTCCTGCCCGGTGCGAACCTCGCCGGAGCCGAGCGTAAGCGACGCTTCTTCCAGCCCCGAACCGATCAGGAACTCCTCGAAGGCGCTCTCGTCCTTGATGTATTGCGAGCTCTTGCCGCGCGTCACTTTGTAGAGCGGCGGCTGGGCGATGTAGAGATGGCCGCGCTCGATCAACTCCGGCATCTGCCGGAAGAAGAAGGTGAGCAGCAAGGTGCGGATGTGGGCGCCGTCGACGTCGGCGTCGGTCATCAGAATGATCTTGTGGTAGCGCAATTTGTCGGCGTTGAACTCGTCCTTGCCGATCGAGGTGCCGAGCGCGGTGATCAGCGTGCCGATCATGTCGGAACCGAGCATGCGGTCGAAGCGCGCCCGCTCGACATTGAGGATCTTGCCGCGCAAGGGCAGGATCGCCTGGTTTTGGCGCGAACGCCCACCCTTGGCCGAGCCGCCGGCGGAATCGCCCTCGACGATGAAGATTTCGGATTTCGCCGGGTCGCGTTCCTGGCAGTCGGCCAGCTTGCCGGGCAGGGAAGTGACGCCGAGCGAGCTCTTGCGGGTGATGTCGCGCGCCTTGCGCGCCGCTTCGCGCGCCGCAGCTGCCTGGATTACCTTGTCGACGACCACCTTGCCCTCTGCCGGATGCTCCTCCAGCCAGGTGCCGAGCGCTTCGTTGACCAAGCCTTCGACGACGGGGCGGACCTCCGACGAAACCAGCTTGTCCTTGGTCTGCGAGGAGAACTTCGGATCGGGAACCTTGACAGACAGCACCGCAGTCAGGCCTTCGCGGCAATCGTCACCGATCAGCGAGACCTTTTCCTTCTTGGTCAGGCCAGAGGATTCGCCGTAGCCCGTGATTTGACGCGTCAGCGCGCCGCGAAAACCGGCCAGATGGGTGCCGCCATCGCGCTGCGGGATGTTGTTGGTGAAGGCCAGCACGTTCTCGTGGTAGCTGTCGTTCCACCACATCGCCACTTCGACGGTTATGCCGTCGCGCTCGGCTTTGATGGCGATCGGCTTGTCGATCAGCGGTTTCTTGACCCGATCGAGATATTTGACGAATTCTTCCAGCCCGCCATCATAGTGCAACTCATGGCGCACGACGTCGGCATGACGGGCGTCGGTCAGCACGATGCGCACGCCGGAATTGAGGAAGGCGAGCTCGCGCAACCGGTGTTCCAGCGTGCCGAAATCGAACTCGACCATGGTGAAGGTCTCGGACGACGGGAAAAAGCTGATCTCGCTGCCGCTGCGCCCTTCATAGGTACCGGGCTGCTTGTCCTGCTCATAGCTGCCGGTGGCCTTCAGCGGCGCGTCGGCATTGCCATGTGTGAAGCTCATCTCGAAGATCTGGCCATTGCGGCGGATTTTCAACTTCAGCCACGCCGAAAGCGCATTGACCACCGAGACGCCGACGCCATGCAGGCCGCCCGACACCTTGTAGGAATTCTGGTCGAACTTGCCGCCGGCATGCAGCTGCGTCATGATCACTTCAGCCGCGGAAATGCCTTCTCCGGTGTGGATATCGGTCGGAATGCCGCGGCCATTGTCGATCACGGTGACCGAACCATCGGGGTTGAGCGTCACGGTGACGAGGTCGGCGTGGCCGGCCAGCGCCTCGTCGATGGCGTTGTCGACCACCTCATAGACCATGTGATGCAGGCCGGAACCGTCGTCGGTGTCGCCGATATACATGCCGGGGCGTTTGCGCACGGCATCCAACCCCTTCAAAACCTTGATGGAATCGGCGCCGTATTCGGCTTCAGCGCCGGTGGTATTGTCGATATGATCGCTCATGAAAACCTGTTGTCTGGATGCCGCTCGCACGGCGCGAAAAATCGGCCCCGAATCGCGCCTCTAATATGGACTAGATATAGGCGCTAAAGGCGGTTTTTCCAAGGTTTGCAAGCATCCCCCGGGGAATGAGACGGCTGTCCATGACACGCTCTCGCCAGGCCTTATCTGGCTTTGGCCAGCCGGTCCCTGAGAAACTTGATCATGAACTTGTATCGCGGCGCCAGCCGCCCGGTCCGATCAAGTTCCAGCGTCATGTCGAGCGCTTGGGAAAGCACGGCCTTGGGGTTCTTGGCGACCTGAGCGTAATCGATCATGGCCACCACAAGGTCGCGCTGCCAGGTGGCATTGTTCGGGTCGGACTGGGCAAGCTGCTGGCGGATGTCGAGGCTATCCTGAAAGGCCTGCCGCGCGCCCTTGAAGTCGCGCTGCTTGCCCTTGAGCGTGCCGATTTCGGACAGCGTGATCGACAGGTCGCGCTGCCAGTCGGCATTGGCAGGATCGAGCTTCGCCAGCCGGTCGGCGATGACGAAACTGTCGGTGTAGGCCTTGAGCGCGCCCGCCCGGTCGCCTTGTATTTCCAGAATGCCGGCGACCTTTTCGAGGCTGACGGAGAGGTCGCGCTGCCAATCCGTGTTGTTCGGGTCGTTGGCCGCCAGCACGCGGGCCAGTTCGAGAGCTTGCCTGTAGGCCGACAGCGCATCCGGCCATTTCTCCTGGTCGCTCAGCGCATTGCCGATCTTGGCATTGCCGACAGACAGGTCGCGCGTCAGCTCGCTGTTGTCCGGGTCGCGGTCCACCAATCGTTCGACGATCGCCTGGCTTGCCCGATAGGCCGCGAGTGCGCCCACCGCATCGCTCCGCTCGCGCTTGAGGTCGCCGATCGTCGTATGGCTGACCGAGACATCGCGCTGCCGCTCGGCATCCTGCGGCTTCTTGTCGGCCAGCGCCAATCGGACCTTCAGGCTCTCTTCATAGGCCGCCTGGGCGTTGTCCAACTGGCCGGCAGTGCGCGCCAAAGCGCCGATCTCGTCATAGCTGATGGTCAGGTCGCGCTGCAGCTCGGCGCGCTCGGGGTCGTTGTCGGCAAGCTGCTTCTTGATCGACAGACTTTCCTGGTAGACCTGCGAGGCTCCAGCCAGATCGCCTTGCGTCACCAGCACATTGCCGATCTTGTCGTCGGCCATGGCGAAGTCACCGAACCATGGCAGATGATCGGGCTCGGCCGCGGTCAAATCCCGGAGCATGGTTCTGGCGGCCTGATAATTCTCGAGCGCCTCCGGCAGGTCGCCCTGCACCAGCCTGATGTTGCCGAGCTTGATGTGGCTGACGGCGAAATCGCGCCTCACGCTCGGATCGGTTTCTTGGGCCGAACGCAGCTCGAGATTGGATACCAGCGCTGCAAAGGCGCGGCCTGCCGCATCGGTGTTGCCGATAAGGGTGTAGAGCTTGCCGAGGTCGTCCAGCGTCCGGATCTGGCGGTCGGCGTCGTCCAGCGTCAGCGAGGTCTGTCCGGCCTCGCCGTAAAGGGCCAGCACCGATTCATAGTCCTTGATGGCCGTGGCGTAGTCGAGATCGGCGCGTGCCGCACCGCCGGACAGAAAACGCGTCGCCGCCTCGGACAGCGTGCGGCTGACGAAATTGGCCTTCAAGGCGTTGCGCGAAACATTGTCGATGTCGGCGGCCCTTGCGAGGATGGCGCGCGCGCCATCGAAGGCGCCGAGCGATAGCTGCTCCTCGGCCTGCCGGCGCAGTTCCGTCACTTGCGGATCGTCGGAGGCGAGCGTCCTCATTTCGCTGCGGACCTTGACGAAGGCGTCGGCCGCTTCGTGCAGCCGGGCGTTCAGGCTGTCCGCCGACAAATGGCTGCTGTCGGAGCTGATCAGCGCGCCATAGAGCGGCGCCAGTGGCATGTCGGCATCGCTGGCGATCTGCTCGACCTCGCCGCGCATCTCCGGCGTCACATCGGCCATGGCGAGCAGCAGGCGTTCACGCTCCGGCAGCTGTTCCTTGGCCGCTGCGGCAAAGAACAGTTTTGGCAGGCCGCTCTCGACATAGGGCAGCTGTTTGCCACGTGACAGGTCATAGACCTCCTGCTGCACCAGCGTCAGCACCGAGCGGATCTCGAGCCCGTCGGTGCCGAGATATTTGGTCAGCGCTGTCGTGAACGGCGAATTCTGGCCGGTGCCGTCGGCAGCCGTCTCACCGGGTGCGGCTGAAAAGGCGAACAGGATGTTTTCGGCGCGGCCAATCCGGCCGAGACCCGGCCGGGCTTTCTCCGCGACATCCTTTGCCAGCGATGTCGCACCTCGACCTTCGCTCATCGTGCCCGAAAACGGATCGCTGCGGCAGGCGTCGAGCATGATCAGGCCGACCCTGGCAGTGGCGGCTCCGGTGTCGCGCACCTCTTCCAGCGGCAGGCTGGTCTCCTCCAGCGCTTCGAGCGAGGAGGCGTCGGCGTCGATGGGCAGCAGCCGGTTGTCGCCGGAGATTTCGACGCCGTGGCCGGAGAAATAGACCAGCGCAACGTCGGCGCCCTTGGCATCCTCGCGAAAATCGTCGAGCGCGCGGCGCATGCG
The DNA here is from genome assembly GCF_040321735.1 of Mesorhizobium sp. M0293. Lineage (NCBI taxonomy): Bacteria > Pseudomonadati > Pseudomonadota > Alphaproteobacteria > Hyphomicrobiales > Phyllobacteriaceae > Mesorhizobium > Mesorhizobium sp. M0293. The sequence goes on along the minus strand of NZ_JAMYSA010000021.1, from coordinate 7,596 downwards.
CCGCAGATCGCGATTCGTTTCGAGAACGACCTCAAAGCCGAGCTTCTTCAACGCCGCTCCCATCGCCTCGCCGTCATGGACCGGATTGGCGAGTGGTCGGACCAGGCGGTAGTCGTCATCGGCGATGACCAGAGCCACGCGCCGTTCCGCCACCGCGGTGGCGGTGGTCATCAGCATCAGCAGCAAGGCAAATAGCAAGCGCAAGTCGAACTGCCCCCCGGCTCGTTCATTTGCGCGAACATTCCACCTCTTTATGGCATGAGCAAGCCGGGCTTTTGGTGGAAAGCCGGCGCGTTCAGGCAGCCCGCATCGACTTCAACGCCTCGCTCCAGCGCGACAACTCGTCGAGCATGGTTTTGGCTCCACCCTGCACCTGCTCGCTGGCGTTGAAAGCGCCTTTCTCGTCGAGCAGTTTCTGATACATCGGCAGCGCGACACCTTCCGGGATCGGCATGACGCCCACCGAGGTCAGCAGTAGCTTGAGCGCCTGCGCCGCGCGCAAACCGCCGGATACGCCGCCATAGCTGAAAATGCCGGCGGGCTTGTATTTCCATTCGCGCAGCAGATAGTCGATCGCGTTGACGATCGCCGGCGCCACGAAATAATTATATTCCGGCGCCACGAACACGAAGGCATCGGCGGCATCGATTGCCTTGGACCAGGCCTTGGTATGGTCGTTCTGGTATTTGCCAAGCCTTGGATGGTGCGGCTCGTCCAGCACCGGCAGATTGAACGCCGCGATGTCGGTCAGCACCGGCTCGAATTTTCCATGCTCGCGCGCGAACCTCTCCAGCCACTCGGCGAAAACCGGTCCGGCGCGGCCTGGCCGCGTGCTGCCGATGATGATGTTCAACTGGTGCTTCAAGGCTGGCTCCTTCGTTGGCAGTATCTGTTGGTGACCGTGACCTACGGCAGGCCATGGCCGCGGACAAGGCGACACCGCCAGGAGGCGGTCACAATTGTCTGAACGGGCTGTCTGCCGCACGTCCCCGGTCGCATGGTTCGTGCCTGCCGTTCGGTCACATGGACGCCCGGATCGCCAGCCACTACATTAAGGTGTCAGCGGAGCAGCCCATGGACATCCAGCCCGCCCCCTTCGTTCCCCCGGCGCCGAAGCCGCGCACAACGCCGCCCTCGACGCTGGAGATGATCCGCATCGTCTACCGCAACCCGCTCGAACTGTGGGGAGAGCATACCTACAACCAGCCCTGGATTTCGGCGAGTGGCGTTGGTGGACATCTCATCGTTGCCAACGATCCCGGCCTGATCCGCCATGTGCTGGTCGACAACGCCAAGAATTACAAGATGGCGACTGTGCGCCAGAAAATCCTGCGGCCGATCCTGCGCGATGGCCTGCTGACCGCAGAGGGCGAGGTCTGGAAACGATCGCGCAAGGCGATGGCGCCGGTGTTCACGCCGCGCCACATCTTCGGCTTCGCCCAGCCGATGCTCAGGCGCACGCGGGAGTTCGTCACCCGCTACGAAGAGGGCGGCATATCAGACATTGCCCATGACATGACGCTGCTCACTTACGACATCCTGGCCGAAACGCTGTTTTCCGGCGAGATATCAGGCGAGCCGGGCAGTTTCGGCAACGAGATCGACCGTCTGTTCGAGACCATGGGCCGCGTCGACCCGCTCGACCTGTTGCGCGCGCCCGACTGGCTGCCTCGCCTGACCCGCATCCGCGGCCGCAAGACCATGGCCTATTTCCGCAAGATCGTCACCGACACGGTCAAGATGCGCGAAGAGAAATTCAAGCGTGATCCCGATGCCGTGCCGCAGGATTTCCTGACGCTGCTGCTCAAGGCCGAAGGCCCCGAAGGGCTGACGCGGGCCGAGGTCGAGGACAACATCATCACCTTCATCGGCGCCGGTCATGAAACCACGGCGCGCGCGCTTGGCTGGACGCTCTATTGCCTTGCGGAATCCCCGTGGGAGCGCAACCGGGTCGAGCAGGAGATCGACCAGGTGCTGGCGCGCGAGCCCGATCCGACGAAGTGGCTCGATGCCATGCCGCTGACGCGCGCTGCCTTTGACGAGGCACTCCGGCTCTATCCGCCGGCGCCGTCGATCAACCGTGAGCCGATCGAACCGGAAATGTGGAAGGATCTCTATATCCCGAAACACGCCGCCGTGCTGGTGATGCCTTGGGTCGTCCATCGCCACCGGAAACTGTGGGACAGGCCGGATGCCTTCCTGCCGGAGCGCTTCCACCCGGGAAATCGCGAAAAGATCGACCGCTTCCAGTATCTGCCGTTTGGCGCGGGCCCTCGCGTCTGCATCGGCGCCAGCTTCGCCATGCAGGAGGCGATTATCGCGCTAGCCATCATCCTGTCGCGCTTCCGCTTCGACACTACCGCTGAAACGAAACCCTGGCCGGTGCAGAAGCTGACCACGCAACCACAAGGTGGTTTGCCGATGCAGGTCACGCCTCGATAGGCGTGACACCTTCAAGCTGTGGTAATGAAAATTAAGCTGCGGGTTTGCGCTGCTGGAACTGACCGGCGGCGCGGAAGCGCCAGAGGTAGCTGGGCAGGATCGTCGCGATCGATTGCGGCTGGATGCCGAGCCCGGCGAGTGTCCGGTTGGCCTTGGCGGCCTCATTCGACACGATGTTGTGCTCGCGCAGCTGTATCACCTGGTCCTTGGTCAGCAGCGGATTGGGCAAGAGGCCGAGGATCGAGGCCTGGATGTTGGCCACCCACCACGGCACCGGCACCAGCAGGCGCTTTCGCTCGATCACGTCGAGCAGTTCTTCCATGCACTCCTTGAAGGTGAGCACCTTGGGCCCGCCGAGTTCGTAGATCTGGCCGCCATCGACCTTGCCGTCGACCGAGCGCGCCACCGCTTCGGCAACGTCGCCGACATAGACTGGCTGGAACTTGGTCTGGCCGCCGCCGATTAGCGGCAGCACCGGCGAATAGCGCGCCATGTTGGCGAAGCGGTTGAAGAAGGCGTCCTCGGGCCCGAAATTGATCGACGGCCGGAAGATCACGGCGTCCTTGATCGTCTCCAGAACCGCCTTTTCGCCGAGCGCCTTGGTGCGCGCATAGTTCGATCCGGAGTTCAGATCGGCACCAAGTGCCGAAATATGGGTAAGGCCGGCGCCGACGGCGCGCGCTGCCTCGGCCACGGCGCGGGCGCCGAACTCGTGCACGGAGGAGAATTTCTGCCGGCCGCTCTCATGCAGGACGGCGACCAGATTGACGACATGGTCGGCACCCTGCACAGCGCGGTCGACCGACCAGCGCACGCGCACATTGGCCTGCACTGGTTGGATCTGGCCGACATTGCCAAGTGGCTGCAAATGGCCGGCAAGATCGGGCCGCCGGCAGGCGACGCGGATGCGATAGCCGCGCTTGGCCAGTGCGCGCACGACATGGCGGCCGACAAAGCCTGACCCGCCAAAGACGACGACGAGCTTTGGGGTCTGCAGGATTTCGGTCATGGCTGGCTCCGGCGCTCGCAAGCTTGGCTGAAGCCGTTTCATAATCGGTTTCGCGCCAAAGGCAAAGGGTGACGCGTCGTCGCTGCCGCCCTTGTTTTCAGAGCAATTCCAACCTTGTCAGAACGCCTTGCCGATGCGGGCGTCGACCGAATGGCGGTTGCCGCCGCGAATGACGCAGAACAGCAGGATCGCCGCCCACAGCAGCGACTTTTCAGCGCCCGAAAAACCCTGGTCCATGGTCACCCAGTGGAACCAGACCGTGACCAGCAGCACGAACAGGCCGGCAAAGGCGGCCGGCCGCGTCAAAAACCCGATGGCGATGAAAATGCCGCCGAAGAATTCGGTGCAGGCCAGAAGCAACGACCATAAGGCGCCCGGATAAAAGCCGAGGCCTTCGACCATCTCGGCGGCGCCGAAAGGATTGGTGATCTTCTGCGAGCCATGGATGGCGAGAAATGCACCGGCAACGACTCGAAGAACGGTTTCCGCGCCATCGTGCAAGGCTGCGCAAAACCTGCCAAGGGCTGGGATGACAAGGCTGTTGCGGGGATTGTCCGTGCTTGCCGACATTATGGCTCCTCTGTTTGCTCAATCAGCGCAAACGGCCGATCAGGTCGGATGAAGTCAAATAAACAAAAGTTGACCTAAATAAGAAAGTTTCAGCATTGCGCAGGCGAAACGCAGAAAACCCCGCCGAAGCGGGGTTTTCCGGGTGACATCCATGCGAAGTCAGGGGCCGACGGAGCGGCCTGACCTGAGACGGTATCAGGAGGGCGTGAAGCAAGTACGCCCACCCCAGCCCTGAACATCCGACATGGTGCCGCCGACCTTCTTGCAGGCCGCGACAAAATCGGCGCTGCAGTTGGCGAATTTTGCATGGCCGTTCTTGCAGTAATGATCCTCGGTGGCGCCGCCGTTCGGGGCGGTGATGACGCCAGGGCTGGACGGCTTGACCGGCGCGGCCTTCAGGCTGGCTGCCTGCGTGGCGCCCATGAACGAGCCAAGAAGAAGGACGGCGGTCAGCATGGTGATCTTGGTGTTGGTCATGACAATTTCCTTTTGATTTGGGTTGAGTTTTCCGAGGCGCAAAGGATGATCCTTTGCGTGAAACAGGCTTCGCTTTTCGGTTTGCTGCTTCCCTCGGTGTGGATCGGGCAAGCTCGCCTTGCCCTGGACAAAGGTGGGTCGCAGCAGGGCGCGGAAAGGTTCAGCGGCGCGCAAAGAAAATCGCGCCGCGCCGCGCCTCAGACGGGCAGATCTGAGATAACTATCTGATGTCTAACGGTTTATTCAGGAAGAATAGCGGGCGGCGAATTCGGAGATGCGCTGCACTACGGCCTTGGACGCGGTGATGCCCCGCGCTTGCGCCTTCTCGGCGGCTTCGGCGCGGGCACGGCCGGGCACATGCACGCCGAAGCGCCGCCGCAGCCGGTCGAGCTGGTCCTTCATCCGCTGCTCGAAATCCGGATCGAGCAGCTTGGGCTCGACTGCAAGCACGAACAGCCCCGTGCCGGGGCTGTCCGGTCCGCCGCTGAACCACGGCGCGTCGAGCGACCAGTTGGCACCTGACAGGCCCGCCGCCAGCACTTCGACCATCAGCGCGATGTTGGCGCCGCGCTGGCCGCCGAAGGCAAGCATGGCACCCTTCATGGCGGCGGCAGGATCGGTGGTCGGGTTGCCGCTGGCGTCCAGCGCCCAGCCTTCGGGGATTGTCTTGCCGTCCTCGGCCGCCTTGCGGATATTGACGAAAGCGGTGGCGCTCGACGACTGGTCGATGACCAGCGGCGCGCCGTCGGCAGCGGGCGCGGCGAACGACATCGGGTTGGTGCAGTAGACCGGCTTGACGGAGCCCGAGCCAGCAAGCACGGCCGGCCCATTGGTGGCGGCGAACGACACCAGCCCTTGTGCTGCCAGCCGGCCGGTGAAATAGCCGAGCGCGCCGCACGTATAGGCGTTTTTCTGCGAGAAGATGGCGACGCCGAACAGTCTTGCCGCCTTGGCGAGGTCGTCGATGGTGCGGTCGAAGCCGGTATGCGCCAGCCCGCCGCGCGCATCGGAGAGGTAGATCGCCAACGCCGGCCGGGTGATCACCGGATCTGCGTTGCCGTCGATGCGTCCGGCTTCCAGCGCCTCGAGGTAATCGATGAAATGCGAAAACCCGACGGAGGAAAGCCCTTCCGACTCGGCGGCGATGATCGAAGCGGTGAGCGATTGTGCCGCTTCCTCATTGGCGCCGGCGCCAAGTGCCGCCATCCGGCACAGTCCTTTTGCCTGGTCGAGACTGAGTTGCATCACAATGAGTTCCTGGGCGAATAGCGAACAGCGAGTAGCGGAAATAGCGGAAATATCGAGTGCTTACTATTCGCTATTCGCTAACTCACTAGCCGATCTTGTTCGGGATGCGCGCTTCGATCTTGCTGAAGGCGAAGACCAGAATACCGGTGATCGTCATGTAGATCAGCGCCAGCAGCAGCAAGGGTTCGTAGGTGAGGTAGGTATCCTGCCGCACCTTGGACGAAACGGCGAAGATGTCGATGACGCTGATCGTCGCCACCAGCGGTGTCGACTTCAATTGCAGCACGGTCTCGCCGGTCAGCGTCGGCAGCGCACGGTAGATGGCTTGTGGCAGCCAGATGCGCCGGAATGCCTTCCAGCGGCTCATGCCGAAGGCTCGGGCGGCTTCGAGTTGCCCCTTCGGCACGCCGGCAAAGGCGCCGCGCATCACTTCACCTTCGTAACCGGCGAAAGACAAGGTCAACGCCAGCACGCCATAGGGCCATGCTTGCCGCAGATACGGCCACATCCAGGATCCACGGATCCACGGATATTGCGGGAACAGCGAACCCAGGCCGTAATAGAGCAGCCACAGCTGGATCAGCAGCGGCGTGCCCCGGATCACCGTGCAGAACACCTTGGCGGGCGCGGCGAACCAGAAGGAGCCTGTGGCCTGCGCCAGCCCGAGCGGCACGGCGAGCAGGAAGCCCAGCACACAGGTGACAGCCAGGATCCACAGCGAGCGCCAGATGCCAATCAAGCCCATTTCATAATATTGCGGCAGCCAGTCCCAGCGCATGAAAAAGGCCGCCGACAGAACCAGGCCGAGTGCGATCAGGATCAGCACGATGCGGTGCGGCTGCAGCCACAGCGACGTTCGCGCGACGACGTTGATGATGGCCGCCTCGTTAGCCATCAGCGCGCCTCCTTCAGCGAAGGCATGCCACGCCGCGACCAGGCCTCGACCCGGCCGATGAGGAGGTTCGAGAACAGTGACAACAGCAGATAGAGCACGCCCGCGGCGAAAAAGAAGGTGAAATAGGCCTTTGTGACGCCCGCGGCCTGCCGCGTTGCCAGCGCCAGTTCGTAGAAACCGACGACCGCCAGCAGCGCGGTGTCCTTGGTGGCGATCAGCCAGAGATTGGCGAGGCCCGGTATGGCGAAGGGCAGCATTGCCGGCAAGGTGATGCGCCGCAAAAGCAGGCCGGGAGACATTCCATAGGCGCGAGCGGCTTCAATTTGGCCCTGCGGAATGGCCAGGATCGCGCCGCGTATCACCTCGGTCGAATAGGCGCCCTGGACAAAGCCGAGCACGGCGATGCCGGCGGCGAGGCCGCTGACGTCGACGCGCTGATAGCCCATGGCCGTCAGCGCCTGATTGATCAGGTCGGTACCGGCATAATAGAGCAGCAGGATCAGCACCAGTTCGGGCACGGCGCGCACGATGGTGGTGTAGACCGCCAGCAGATCGCGCACCACCGGACCGCCATAGAGCTTGCCATAGGCACCGCCGGTGCCGATCAAGAGACCGAGGCATGTAGCGCCCAGCGCGATCTCGATCGAATGGAGCAGTCCAACCAAAAGAGTCCCGCCCCAGCCCGGCGGGTAGGGCGAGAGAAGTTCGGTGATGCCGGCCGCGGAGGCCGAAAGAAGTGCGTCGATCAGCGTTGCCCCCGAAGTGCTGGCTCTAACCGCCGACGGCTACGTCGGCGGCAAACATGCCTGGGAAAGATCGGGCAGGAGGGGCATGGCGGTGACGCCCTGCCCCGCGGCTCATGGGAGGATTGTCAGTTAGACTTCGCCGCGCCCCCGCCGTAAATGTGAAAATAGAAGTACTTCGTAGATATATCGTGGTATTTTCCGTTTGCGCG
>NZ_JAMYSA010000020.1:0-74365 GCF_040321735.1 Mesorhizobium sp. M0293 | reverse complement strand
GGGGGGTGTTTTTTGACTATAACCCACCACAACTCCTGGCGGCGGGGGCGGGTGGGGGGAGGGCGTTGGGGCGGGGCCGCGGCTCCCTTGCGCTTTTCTCGCGCGGCGCCGCGACAAGTTCTTACTGAAGTTTCGCCTGCAGGACGTTGACGTCGTCGGTGGTCATTTCCCCGTCGGTCGTCACCTTGCCGTCGACGATCTTCCACAGCCGGAACGGGCCGGTGATGTCGCCATATTTGTCGAAGGCGACCGGGCCGATGACGCCTTCGTAGCGGATCGGCTTGCCGTCCTTGATCAGGCCGAGCGCCTTGGCGAACTCCTCCTTGCCGGCAAAGATCGGCGTGCCGGCGGGATCGACCGCCTTGTACATCGCGTCCTTGATCTTGGCCGGATCCTCCGAGCCGGCAATGGCGATGGCCAAGCCAACGATGGCGCCGGCATCATAGGAACGGTCGGCCGCCGGATTGGACGGTTCGATGCCGGAGAATTCCTTGTAGTTCTTGGTGAAATACTCCGTCGAGGCCGTCGGGCTGGTGCCGGACGAGGTGCCATAGGCTTCCTTCAGATAATCGGCGCCGACGGACTCGATGAAGTCCGGGCTGTTCATGCCGTCATTGAGCAGGAATTTCTGCACGCCGCCCTGCGAAATCCAGGTGCGGGCGACCGTTGCGCCGTCGACCGGCGTGCTAACGAGATAGAGGCCGTCCGGCTCGCCGGCCATTGCCGCCGTGACTTCCGAGGCATAGCTCGACTGCTTCTCGTTGTAAGGCGTGTCGGAGACGATGGTGCCGCCGAGCGCTTTGTAGGCGCGCGAGAATTCGGCCACCATGTTGACGCCAAAGTCGTTGTTGACATGGATGATCGACAATTTCTTGAAGCCCTTGTCGACGGCATATTTGGCCGCGGCTACGCCCTGCAGCGCATCCGAGGTGATGGTGCGGAAGAAGATACCATTGGTCTTGCCGTCGCGGCCAAGTGCGGTCAGCGTTGGCGAGGACGAAGCCGGCGAGACCTGGACGATCTTGGCCGGGGCCGTGACCGAGGTCAGGATCGGGATCGACACCGACGAGATGATGCCGCCGATGATGACCGGCACCTTCTTCACCTGCACGAGCTGGGTGGCGGCGTCCACGGCGATGTTGCCCTGGCTCTGGCTGTCGCGCGTGTCGATCGCCAGGTCGCAGCCGCGCACGCCGCCGGCGGCGTTGATGTCGCGGAAGGCCATCTCGACCGACTTAGCGCCGGCCTGACCGTATTCGCCGGCCGGGCCTGTCAACTCCATGACGAGGCCGACGGTGATCTTGCAATCGGCGGCCTGTGCCGCACCCGCCATCGTCACGAGAGCAAGTGCTGTGGTGAGTTGGAGTATCGTCTTTGTCATTGTTGTTCCCCTTTCGTTACTCAACTGTATTTGATCTCTGGAGCCTGTTCAGCGTTCCGGCACCTGCAGCCAGGTTTCATGCAGATGCCGCCATTCGACGCCGTTGGGCGCCGATGAACTGGTGGTGAAAACGGCGCTCGACTGGCGGCGGCTGTGCTTGCCGCCGCGCAGCTGCGCTTCGACGTAAAGGACGACGATGGTATCGGCGTCCTGCCAGCCGGGCCGGATGTCCTCGATCGAAATGGCAAAACCGTCGTTGCAAGAGGCGCGGCTTGAACGGACATGATCGACGACCGCCTTGCGATCGAGCACCTGACCGTCCGGCGCCACCATGCTGAAGTCCTCGCCGATGGCGCGTTCGAAGCGGCCGAAGTCTGCCATGTTGGCTCGCGCGGCAACGAACCAGTCGACGAAGAAGCGATGCAGGTCGGTGATTTCGGCGCTGGCGCGTGAAAACAGGGAGGGCTCGCCGCTCATTTCTTCCCCGCATTGAGGTTGTAGTGCATGATCGAGCCGTGACGGCCGTGACGGTCGCGCTCCAGCGTGTAGACGTCACCCTCGAGGCCGGTGCCTTGCGCAATGACGGCGGCAATCCGCGCCCGGTCCCCGGCATCGAGTGCAACGTCCATGATTTTTGCATTGGCCAGCGCATGCGCCTGGTTGCGGGCGCCAACGATGACGGCCGCCACTTGCGGCTGCTCGAGCACCCAGGCGCTGGCGACGGTGGCGACATCGACGCCGTGGCGGTCGCCAACGGCCTTCAGCGCCTGAAGCAGTTGCTGGAACAGGTCCCAGCCGCCGAAATCGTCGATGATCAGCTTGTACTTGACCAGCGAGCGGTTTTCGAGCGGCGTGGCGGGTTCGGCCACGCCGAGCCATTTGTCGCTGAGGAAACCGCCGGCGACTGAGCCGTAGCAGAGGAAGCTGACGCCATTCTTCGCAGCGAGTGCCGCCAGGCTGTTGCCCGGCCGTTGGTCGAGCACGGAATATTGCAGCTGCTGGCTGACAAGCGGAATGCCGGCCGCCAGAATTTCCGCGAGCCTTGGCGTGTCGAAATTGGTGGTGCCGAGATTGCGTACCTTGCCTTCCAGCCGAAGCTCGTCGAGCCAGCCCATCGCCTCGACGTAGCGCGGCTGCGCATAGTCCCACCAGTGGAACTGCACGAGATCGAGCCGCTCGGTCTTCAGCCGCCGCAGTGACTGGTCGACGATGCCCCTGATATAGTCGCGGCTGATGCTGGCCAGCCGTTCAAGGTCGGGCACCAGCTTGGTGTGCACCTTCATCCGGGCCGCGACATCGAGGCCGCGCTCGCTGGCCAGCCGCAGACGCGCGGCGCCGATCAGTTCCTCGACACCGGTGTAGATGTCGGCGCAATCATAGGTCCAGATGCCGGCATCGAAAGTGGCGATCAGGTCGGCCACCGCTTGGCTGCGGTCGATGGCGCCGTGGCCGCCAGCCAGCTGCCAGCCGCCGCGAATGACACGCGAGATCGTGTAGCCGGGGCCGAGTTCGAAAATCTTGGCGGTCATGTCAGGTCATTCTCCCTCGGCAGCGGCACGGCCGTCGTTTCGGCATGGCTGAACCGCCGCTTGGCCACCCTGACGATCCGGAGCCGGCTGGCGCAATTGGGATCGGGACAAGCGATCTCGGCGTCCGAGGTCATCCAGTCGTTCGGGTGGGTCGGGCGCTGCTTCGCCGCCAGCAGCGGCAGCACGGCGGAGATCGAATAAATCGAAAACCCCTGCCCTGCCGGCATCGACAGCATCTCGCCCTTGAGCTCGAAATAATCGCCGGCCTTGGCGCCGCAATAGATCGGTTTTCCCTCGGGGATGACCGCCTCGACGCGGAGATCGAAGAGTTCGAAACTGTCGTCAGCCATTTCAGGCCTCCACCAGACTGAAGGTGACGTCGCAGGCGCCATTGCGCCGGATCACGCCGCAAGCAGCGGCGAATTGATCGCGTTCTTCGGCGCGCACTTGCGCCACCACGCTGCCGGCGAGCCATCCGATCGGAAACAAGAGCCGCGCGCCCTGCCCGTAGTAGAGGCCGATATCGAAGATCGCATTGGGGTTGCCACCCCACATGCGCGGCGGCACGAAGGACAGCACGATGTCGCCCGGCTGCGGCGTCAGCGTCGCGTTCTCGGCCGGCAACGGCCTGGCATAGGTCTGGCCCTCGAGATCGGCCGCGGGAACCGGGCAGGAGATTTCCGGCCCTGTCCACATTGCATGGATGCCAGGGACGACACGTGGCGTGCCGAGATATGCCGAGAGGAAGGCAGCGTTTTCCGGTGCCTTCTCGGGCAGCAACAATGCCGTGACGGATAGCTGTGAGCGCGGCTCGGTGATGTTGATGGAAGTCATGACTGGTCTTTCGCGGCGGCAGCCTGCAGTTTGCTGCGCAGGAAGGTGAAGGGGCGGCTGATGTCGGCGACCAGCGACTCGCGCGCCGCCTGCGCATCCTGCGTGGCCAGCGCCATAACGATGCGGCGGTGATACTGGGCGGTGTCGACCTCGCCGGCTTCCGAGAAGGCATAGATGGCGACACGAATGCAGGGGCCCGATTGCAGCCACAGGCTCTCGATCATCGGGATCAGCACGGCCGAGCCGCAGGAGCGGTAGATCTCGAAGTGAAAGCTCTGGTTGAGCGTCACTTCGCGATCGACGTCCTTCTTATGTTTCAACGCCCGCATCTCGTCCCATTCGCCGAGAATGGTTTCGATGGTGGCGATCTGGCGCGGACCCATGCGGGCGGCTGCCAGCGCGATCGCCTCGCCCTCGATCAGGATGCGGGCGCGCAAGAGATCATCGAGGCGTTCCAGCGTGATCGGCGGCACGCGCACCGAACGGTTGGGCAACGCCTCCAGCGCCTTTTCCGTGATCAGCCGGCCGAGCGCCTCGCGCACCGGCATGGTCGAAGTGACCAGCGCATCGGCAAGGCCACGGATGGTCAGCACCTGGCTCGGCTCGAACAGACCGCCGATCAAGGCGCGGCGCAATTCGGAATAGACACGGTCCTGCACGGTCTCGCGGCCGACCGGCGCCAGCTGGGCCGCGATCGCCTCGTTGTTCTTCTCGATGGCAGCCTTTTGCATGGAATTCCGTTCTTGGCCGGTTTTCGGCTTGCGGATGAAATTAAACCCGAATAGCGTGATCAAAGCAAGTGTGATCACAAATCATAATCAGGAGACGGCAACGATCGTCTTCGGCCAGAGGGTTTGATGAGCGAGGCAACCAAACGGCAAGGGCAGGAAACCCGCGCCCCGGTTCTGGCGGCAAGGAATGTCGTCAGGCGGTTCGGCGGCCTTGTCGCCGTCAACGATGTCTCGTTCGACGTCAGGGCTGGAGAAATCCTCGGCCTGATCGGCCCGAACGGCGCCGGCAAGACGACGATGTTCGATCTGCTCGCCGGCAGCATATTGCCGACCAGCGGCGAGATCCTTCTCAATGGCATGCCTGTCTCGGGCGAAGCCGCACATCTGCGCATCGGTCGTGGCCTTGGCCGCACCTTCCAGATCCCGCGCCCGCTGCCCAATCTGACACTGATCGAAAACATCATGCTGGCCGCGCAGGGCCAGGCCGGCGAAAAGCTGCTCACCAACTTCGTCACGCCATGGCGGGTGGCGGCGCAGGAAAGAGCCGCCAGGACAAAGGCGCTCGAACTGCTGGAACTGGTCACCCTCACCCATCTCGCGCATGAGCCGGCGCGCGTGCTTTCCGGCGGCCAGCGCAAACTGCTGGAACTCGCCCGCGTCATGATGGCAGACCCGGCGATCATCCTGCTCGACGAACCGGCGGCCGGCGTCAACGCAACGCTGCTCGAAGTCATCATCGACCGCATCCGCGACATCAATGCGCGCGGCGTCACCTTCCTGCTGATCGAGCACAACATCGACATGGTGACGCGGCTCTGCCATCGCGTCCTCGTCATGGCGAGCGGCCAATTGCTCAGCGAAGGCACGGCCGAACAGGTCGCACGCGACCCGCGCGTCATCGAGGCCTATCTCGGAGGCGCGGCATGAGCGAGATCGTCCTCGATGTCCGTGATCTCGAAGCCGGCTATGAACCCGGCGTGCCGATCGTGCGTGGCGCCTCGATCACCGTCGGCAAGGGCGAGATTGTCGTCGTGCTCGGTCCCAACGGCGCCGGCAAGTCGAGCTTCATCAAGGCCATTGCCGGTCTCGTCCCGATCTCCGGCGGCACGGTGTTTCTGGACGGCAATGACATCACTGCCGCGCCCGCGCACACCATGGTGCGGCTAGGCCTGGCCTTCGTGCCACAGACCGAAAACATTTTTCCTCTCATGTCGGTCGAGGACAATCTGAAAGTCGCCTGCGGCATCCTCGAGCGGGGCGAGATTCCTGCGCGCGTCGAGGAGATGTATGCCGCCTTTCCCGACCTCGCCCGCCAACGGCGGACCGCCGCCGGCAACCTGTCGGGTGGACAACGGCAGATGCTGGCCGTCGCACGGGCGCTGATCGTCCACCCCAAGGTGCTGGTGCTCGACGAACCGTCGGCCGGCCTGTCGCCGAAATTCGTCTCGATGGTGTTCGAGATGCTGGCTGGCATCCGCAAATCCGGCGTCACCATCCTGCTGGTGGAACAGAATGCAAAGGCAGCGCTTGCCATCGGCGACCGCGCCTATGTGCTGGTCGACGGCAAGGATCGGCACGAGGGCGTCGCCTCCGAACTGTGGAACGATCCGGTCGTCGCCGAACTCTATCTTGGCCAGCGCCCCCATAAGCCCGACACAGGAGGTGGGGCATGAGCCTGCAATTCATCGTCGACGGGCTGCTGACAGGTTCGATGATCGGCCTTGGCGCTATCGGCGTGACGCTCACCTATTCGATCCTGCGCTTCTCGAACTTCGCCCATGGCGACTTCATGGCCTGGGGCACCTATGCGACGCTGGCCGTCGCCAGCGCCATCGGCGCAATGGTCGGCAAGGTGGCACCCATTGCTCCCCTCTCCTTCGGCTGGCCGCTGATTGTCGCACTGGTCGTCGGCATGGCCTTCACCGCCCTGTTGGCGCTGCTGCTCGACAGAGTGCTGTTCGCGCGGCTGCGCTCACAAGGCCAGGCGATCATCGTGGTGATGGCGAGCTTCGGTGCCTCGATGGCGCTGCGCAGCCTGCTCGAATTCACCTTCAGCTCGCGGCCAACCTATTTCAGCCGGGCGATCCAGATCGCCATGCCGGTCGGCTTCGGCATCCGCATCACGCCCGACCAGATCGCGCTACTGCTGCTGACCGCGGTGCTGGTGCTCGGCGTGCATCTGTTGATGACGCGCACACAGACCGGCCGCTCGATGCAGGCCCTGAGCCAGAACGCGGCGCTGGCCCGCATCGTCGGCATCGACGTTGCCGGCGTGGTGCGCGTCACCTGGGTCATCGGCGGGGCGCTCGCCTGCGTGGCCGGCGTGATGATCGGCATTCTGGTGCAGATCCGCCCGTTCATGGGTTTCGACATGCTGCTGCCGATGTTTGCCGCCGCCATCCTCGGCGGCATCGGCAGCATCCCGGGTGCCGTGCTCGGCGGCCTGATCATCGGGCTGGCTGAAGCCGGTGCCGTGCAGTTGATCGGCGCCGAGTGGCGCGCCGCGGTCTCCTTCATCATCCTGATGGCGGTGCTGTTCGTGCGGCCGATCGGCCTGTTTGGTGTGAGGGAACGCTGATGGACCTGCTCGGCTACGGCGCCTTCTTCCTGACCACTGCGCTGATCTTCTCGCTGGTCACGCTGGGGCTCAATTTGCAGTGGGGCCTGACCGGCCTGTTCAATGTCGGCCTCGCCGGCTTCGTCGCCATCGGCGCCTATACATCCGCGCTGCTGACGACACCTGATGACGCTGCGCGGCTCGGCGGCTTCGGCCTGCCGATCCTTGTCGGCTGGCTCGGCGCCATGGTCGTCGGCGGCGTCGCCGCAGCGCTTACCGGCATAGCGACGCTGCGGCTGCGATCCGATTATCTGGCGATCACCACGTTCGGCGTCGCGGTGGTGGTGCAACTGGTCGCGCTCAACGCGCAGAAGCTGACCGGCGGACCGTTCGGCATCGGTTTCATCCCGCGTCCTTTCGGCGGCCTCGCGGAGACGCCTCTGCTATTCAACCTGTCGAACCTGGCCGTCGTCTCGGTGGTAGCACTGATCGCCTATCTCGCTCTGGAGCATCTGTCGCGCAGCCCGTGGGGACGCGTGCTGAAGGCGCTGCGCGAGGATGAGCGGGCGGCGATCTCGCTTGGCAAAAGCGCGCGTTTCTATCGCGTCCAGGCCTTTGCCGTGGGCGGCGCGATCATGGCGCTGGCCGGCGCGCTGCAGGCGCATTTCACCGGCTTCATCGCGCCGGACAATTACCTGCCGATCCTGACCTTCCAGGTGTGGGTGATGCGGATCGTCGGCGGCTCGGGCAGCAATCTCGGCGCCGTCATCGGCAGCATCCTGGTGTGGGCGATATGGGCCGGATCGGGCACGCTGACCAGCATCCTGTTCCCGCCGGAACAGCAAGCGCGCGCCGCCGCGCTGCAGATCGCCGCCATCGGCGTCATGCTCTGCGTCATCCTGCTGATCCGGCCGAACGGCCTGTTCGGCGACAGGCCGCGGCGGCCATGGTTCGGCAAGCGGGTGAAGATCGCTCAAGCCAAGAGCAGTTCCGGGTCATGAATGCCGTGCCCCGGCAGGAAACGCATAGCGCTTCGCTCTGGCATGCGGTCAGCCGCAATCGCCGCGAGCGGCCGGCGCTGCAAGGCGGGCTCGATGTCGAGCTGGCCATCGTCGGCGGCGGCTTTTCCGGCCTTTCAACCGCGCTGCACGCGGCAGAGAAAGGCCTTTCCGTCGCCGTTCTCGAAGCCGAATTCATCGCCTGGGGCGCGACCGGCAGGAATGCCGGCTTCGTCGTGCCGAACTTCGCCAAGATGGACCCCATCGACATACTGGCCCACCTCGGACCTTCGCGCGGCGAAAGGCTGATCGATTTCGCCGCCGGCAGTGCCGATCTGGTGTTCCGCCTGATCCGGCAGCACGGCATCGACTGCAACGCGGTGCCGAGCGGATGGATCCAGCCGGCGCATTCGCTTGCCGCCTTCGAGAAGGTCAAGTCACGTGCCGGGCAATGGGCGCAACGTGGCCGGCCGGCAGTCACATTGGATCGGCAGGAGGTCGAGGCGCTGACGGGCGTGCCAGGCTATGTCGGCGGCTGGTTGGATCGTTCTGGCGGCGTGCTCAATCCGGTCGAATACGCGCGCGGGCTCGCCGATGCGGCGGAGAAAGCCGGCGCGAAGATTTTCGAGCGGACGCGCGTCACCTCGGTTGATCGCATGGCCGATGATTGGATGCTGAAAACGCCTTCGGGATCGGTGCGCGCCGCAAAGGTGCTGATCGCCACCAACGCCTATGGCTGGTCCCTCAATCCGTCATTGCAGCGAACCTATTTCCCGCTGAAAGTCTTCCAGATCGCGACAGCGCCACTGCCTCGTGATGTGCGCAGCCGGTTGCTTCCCGGTGAGCAAGGCGTCGGCGACACCAGGCGCAATCTCTTCACGTTCCGCTTCGACGCCGAAAACCGGCTGATCAGCGGCGGAATGCATATTCTTGGCGCCGGCGCCGATACGCGTGTACCGCAGACAATCTGGCGGCGGCTTGGCCGGCATCTCGACCTGCCCGACTTGCCGCCGCTTGCCTACAGCTGGTCGGGAATAGCAGCGGTCGAACCGGATTTCCTGCCGCACCTGATCGACCTCGGTCCCGGCCTGATCGCCGGGCGCGCCTGCAACGGCCGCGGCATTGCCATGACCACGGCGATGGGCAAGATGCTGGCCGATTGGGCCGCTGGAACCGACGCCCGTGACTTGCCGCTGCCTTTCGGGTCGCCAGCACCAATCCCGTTCCATGCCTTGCTGCGGCATGCGCCCAACATGCTGCTCGGCTGGAGCATGCTGCGCGACCGGTTCGACGAGATGAGATAGGCGGACAGTCAGCTGGCCGCGCCAAGGTTGGCCGACAAAACCGCGGCCGCCGTGGCGATATCCTCTTCTATGAAAATCCGCACTGTGGGACCGCTGCGCTGCTCCAGTGCGGCGACGATCTTGCGATGCGCGTCATTCGACTGCGGGATGTAGCGATCGGCCTGCATCAGCAGCTTGAGATAGGGCCCGACCCGACCCCAGAGATCGCGGATCATGTTCAAAAGGATCGGCGCGCCGGCGTGCTGGTAGATGGCGAAATGGAAGGCCTCGTTCAACGAGAGATAGGCCCTGGCGTCGCCGGCCTCGATGGCACGCTGCATGCCGGCGAGGGTCGCCTGGATGTCAGCCAGCCCGCTTTCGCTCATCCTGGTCGCGGCCATCTCGCCCGCCAGCCCCTCGACGGCGATGCGGATGCGAGTCAGTTCCTCGAAGGCAGGGGCGGACAGTAACGGCACGATGACCGAGCGGTTGTTCTGCATCTCGAGCAGCCGTTCAGCGACAAGTCTCTGCAGCGCCTCGCGGATCGGTGTCGTCGATATGCCGAACGTCTCGGCGAGTTTGCGGATGACCAATGTCTGGCCCGGGCTGAAACCACCGGAAATCAGCTCCTGCTTGAGGGCGCCATAGGCGCGGTCATTCAGGGTTTGATGTTCGAGCTTCAGCATGCGCGTTCCGCTTCGCTCACCAGTTCGACAGAGCGCGATCGAGCGTCTCGGCCAGTTGCTCCGCATTGTCCCTGGCAAACGGCAGTGGCGGCCTGATCTTCAGCACATTGCCGCGCGGACCGCACGACGAGATCAGCACGCCATCCTCGCGCATCGCTTCAACGACCGCTGATGTCTTGGTGGCGGCCATAGCCTCGCCGCCCTCCGCCGTCAGCTCGACGCCGAAATAAAGGCCGTTGTGCCTGACGTCGGCGACCGCGCCATGCCGGCCTTGCAGGGCGCGCAGCAGGTCAGCCGTGTAGGCGCCAACATCGCGCGCATTCTTGATCAGCCCCTCGCCTTCGATGACCTCCAGCACGGCTAGGCCGACGGCGGCCGCGACCGGATTGCCACCGAAGGTGTTGAAGTAGCCGGTGTTCGAGCCGAACGAGGCGACAAGCTGCGGCCGTACGAGCACAGCGCCCATCGGGTGCCCATCGCCGATCGGCTTGCCCATGGTGACGATGTCGGGCTCGATGCCGTAATTGGCAAAACCCCACATGCCTTGGCCAAGTCGACCGAAGCCGGACTGGACCTCATCGGCAATGACGATGCCGCCGGCCTTTTTGACGTGATCCGCAGCTTCGCGCATCACCTTCGCATCGGGAAAGAAGATGCCGTCGCTGGAAAAGGCCGAGTCGAGAAGCAGTGCCGCCGGACGGATATTTTTTGCGCGCATGTCCTCGATGGCGGCGGCGACGTTTTTCGCGAAATCACGCGCGGCCCGACCATGGTCGCGGAATGTGTCCGGCGCTGCCACAGTGCGGTGTTGCGCGGGCATGCCCTTTGCCCCGACCGCCGCTGGCGACAGCTGCGCCGTCGCGATCGTCGCGCCGTGATAGGCGAAGTCGGTGATGATCACGCCGGTGTCGCCGCTGGAATGCTGGGCGATGCGGATGGCGAGGTCGTTGGCCTCGCTGCCGGTGCAGGTGAACATGGCATGGCCGAGATGGGCTGGAACGGTGCCGAGGAGTTTTTCCGCGTAGTCGAGGATGATCTCGCTGAGATAACGTGTGTGCGTGTTGAGCGTGGCGGCCTGGCCTGACAGCGCCTCAACGACGCGCGGATGGCAGTGGCCGACCGAGGCGACATTGTTGTAGGCATCGAGGAATTTGCGGCCCTTTGCATCGTAGAGCCACACACCGCTGCCGCGCACCAGATGGATGGGGTTGCGGTAGAAGGCGCGGTAGGTCGGTCCGAGCAGCCTGGCGCGGCGCTCGAGCAGCGCGCGCTCCGATGCAGCCGCGTCGGCATTTGAAGGGTATAGCGAGGACTGGGACACGAGCATCTACTCCGGATTGGAATGGTCGAGGAAATAGCGGTGGGCATCGGTGGACGACAGGCCGTCCAGCTTTCCGAGCGAGGCCCAGACTTCGGTGGCGAGGCGGAGCACGTAGTCGCGCTTGGCCGGGAAGCGCTCCGCCTGCCAGCTGGCGATGTTGACGATGAGCGCAAGCCGGGCACGGATCAGATCGAAAAGGATGCCGATCTCTTCGGCCTCGAGCGACTGCACCGATTGATAGCCGGCGACGAAGCGCGCGGCCGGCGCCAGCGGATGGCCCTCCGCCGGCCAGCGGTAGACGGCGCCGATGGCGAGGTCGCAGATCAGCGGCGAATGGATCATGTCGCCGAAATCGAGAATGCCGCTGACGACCTCCGGCCGCGAAGCATCCATCACCACATTGTAGGAGTTCATGTCGTTGTGGACGATCTGCGCGCGCAAGGTCGGGATGACCGGCGCCGCATGCTCCTCGAAGGCGTCGATCGCGCGCTCGACCATCGCCCGCCGGCCATGATCGGTGATATGCGCCATCATCGGGCGCGTCTTGGTGACCTTGCGGATGTCCCACAATAGATCGCTGCCGGCGGCCGGATGGAAGAAGCCGCGCAACGCCCGGCCGAGGCGGGCGAGAAAGATGCCGAGATTGCGGTCCTGCGCCTCAGAAGTCGGCGAGCGCGACAGCAACTGGCCGGGCAGATAGGTGACCAGCCGGATGATGCGCGGCGCCGATCCACCGACGCTGATCGCGAACTGCGCTTCGCCTTCAAGGCTTTTGCGCACCGAGGGAACCGGTAAGGTGGGGTCGACCGCAACGATGTGGTCGAGCGCCTTGTTCTGGAAATCGGTGAAGCCGGCCTCTTCCGCCGGATGGGAGATCTTCAGGACGAACTCGCCCTCGCCGTCCGTCTGGATGTGGAAGTTATGGTCGCGTTCACCAGGCAGCGGACGCGCGGTACCGGTGAGCCCATAGTGCTGGCGCAGGATGGCAAGCGCGTCGGCCGTCGAAACGTCAGGTGCGTCCTCGGCGAGCGTTTCACCGAAAGCATCGGGCGCGGCTGCGGTCATGGCCTTACCTTGGGATCGATGGGTTCGAGCCCGCACCAGTCGGCGATGAACAGCGCGATCGTCTGGGTGACCTTGCGCACCGAGTCGAGATCGACGGCCTCATCATAGCCATGCGGCATGCGGCAGATCGGGCCGTAGACGATCGCCGGCGTGTCGGCATAGAGGCCGAAGAACCGTGCATCGGTGGTGGCCGAGGTGACGTGTTCCGTCAGCGGCTCGCCCCAGACGGCGGTGTGGCTGCGGCGCAGCACGGCTTCCATCTCGTCGGCGCCCTCCAGCACATAGCCCTCGGCCATGAAGCCATTGTAGGTGAGGCTCGGCGGGCAGTTGGCCAGGAATGGATCGGCACGCGCCGCGTCGGCGATGCAGGCCTCAAGCTCGGCCCTGGCGTCCTCAAGCTTCTGGCCGGGATAGGTAGCGACACGCATCTCAAAGACGCAGCGCGCCGGAACGCTCGATGTCCATTCGCCGCCTTCGATCTTGCCGAGGTTGAAGCGGATCGGATGGGGATGGTCGTGAAAATGCTTGTCGTCGACCTTGCGGGCGTTCCAGACGATTTCGAGTTGCTTCAGCGCCTGGATGATGACGAAGGCTTTTTCGATGGCATTGGCGCCGGCCGAGAAAGCCCCTGACGCGTGCTGCGGATCGCCGTCGACCTCGACCCGGAACCAGATCGGCCCCACCTGCGCCCGCATCAGTCGCGGCTCCAGCGGTTCGGGAATGAAAGCGGCGTCGGCACTGTAGCCGCGCTGCAGGCAGGCGAGCGCGCCATTGCCGGTGCACTCTTCTTCGACCACCGACTGCAGGTAAACGTTCGCTGCCGGCTGATAGCCAAGGCTGTGCAATGCGGCCAGCGCATAGAGGCAGGCCGACAGACCGGCCTTCATGTCGCCGGCGCCGCGGCCATGCATCCAGCCATCCTCGATCGCCGGATCGTAGGGATCGCGCACCCAGCGATCGAGCGGCCCTGTCGGCACGACATCGATATGGCCGTTGAGGATCAGCGAGCGGCCAGTCGCGTTTCTCGGCGTGTGCGTGGCAACCACATTGAAGGCATCATCATAGGAGACGGCCACGGGTGAAAAACCGGGCAGGTCGCGGATCACATCGACATCGACGCGCCACATGTCGACCGTATAGCCGTCGGCCTCGTAGGCGGCGGCCATGAACGACTGTGCGGCATGTTCCTCGCCGCGCTGCGAGGGAAAGCGCACGAGATCGTGCAGAAACGCGACCTGTCGCGCGAAGCCGTCATCGACCGCGCTGAGAATGGCCTCGTCCGCAATCCGCTCAGGCATCATATTTCACTTTCATCTGGATGGTGTATCATATCTCATATGCCATTCCTGTGAAGAGGCATACGCGCCGAAACTTCGGGCCAGAGCTTGCCGTTCGATGCCGCCACGCCGCAGGGGAGTTGGCATCGGACGCGGCAAGCCGATACTGCTGTCTGGACAGACATGACGAGGAATGCGTTGATCACCGAAGACACGATGCCGGCCGAAATCACCGATCTCGCCACTGGCTACCGGCGCCTGCCGGCCGGCAAGCTCGCCAATGCCGTGACGTGGATGGAGGCGCGCGCTCCGCAGCCCGATCTCGCGCAACCTCTGGCGATGACCCGGATCACCATGCCCGACTGCGCTTCGTATCGGGCGGTCTTCCTCGAGATCGGTGCGCCCTGGCTGTGGGACCGCGTTTCCGAAATGTCCGATGCCGAGATCGCGGAACATTTTGCCGACCCGCGCCAGCATCTCTACTACGGCCATGACGAGACCGGCACCCATCTGGGCATGGTCGAATTCTTCGTCGCCGACAGCAACGAGATCGAGATCACCTATTTCGGCCTGTTCCCGTCCCTGACTGGCCGAGGGTTCGGCAAGCGGTTGATGGCCGGTGCCCTCGATCTCGCATGGTGTCTAAATCCGAGCCGCATCTGGCTGCATACAAGCAGCTTCGACCATCACAGCGTCATAGGTTTCTACAGTGCCTGCGGGTTCGTGCCCTTCGCGACCGGATTCGAGATTATCGACGATCCCAGGATAAAAGGAACCTTGCCGCGCGATGCCGCACCGCAGATTCCGCTGATCGAAGCGGATTGGAACGGCTGCAGCAATGGCAAGGGAGGCTCGCTCACGCCGGAGAACCGACAGGTTGCGCGGACCTAGATGAGAACAGCTCCGCAATCCGTCAGCCAAGCATCGCAGCACCATCGCCGATGGGTCCGCCGTGAGACCATCCTGTCGACGCTGGAACGCCACATCGACACGCGCATTGTGCTGTTTGCCGCGCCGGCCGGTTTCGGCAAGTCGACGACGATGGCGCAATGGGCTGCGGAAGTCGCGCGCCACGGCCGGCTGACCGCATGGCTGTCCTGCGAGACGACAGACAATGACGAGGGCGCCTTCCTGTCGCATCTGGTGGGAGCGGTGCGCCAGCTGGTGCAAAGCCCGGCGGAGCTCGATCTTGCCTTCCAGTCGAGCCCGATCCCGCAGCTCGATGTCGTGCTCGCAGCACTGGTGGCGGGTCTTGCGGCGCGCGAGGCCGACATCACCTTGTTCTTCGACGACTACCACGCCATCGAGGCGCCGGCGGTGAAGCGGTTCATGGAGCGCCTGACCCGGCAGGCGCCGGCGAATGTCGCCTTCGTCATCGGCTCGCGCAGCCTGCCCGACCTGCAGCTCGGCAAGCTCAGGGTGCTAGGCGACGTCTTCGAAATCGGCCCCGACGATCTGCGTTTCGCCTCCTCCGAAGCCGAGGCGTTCTTCAACGAGAAGCTGGGCCTCAGCGTCAGCAGCGGCACGGTGGAAACCTTGTGCTCGCGCACTGAAGGATGGGCCGCCGGCCTGCAGTTGGCCTCGCTATCGCTAAGTGCCGCGCATGCACCCGAAACCGTCATCGGCAATTTTACCGGCGCCAACCGCAACGTCGCCGACTTCCTGATGGGGGAAGTGTTCCTGGAATTGCCACCGGCGATCGCGAAGTTCCTGCTCTACAGCTCAATCTTCGAACGCTTCAGCGCCGAAGCCTGCCGGGCGGTGATGCGGGCGGCCGACGCCGAGACTGCGATCACCGAGATCGAAACGCGCAACCTTTTTCTTGTGCCACTCGACGAAGAGCGGCGTTGGTTCCGCTATCATCACCTGTTCCGCGACTTCCTCAGCCGCGAAATGGAACGGCGCGAGCCCGAGATGATCGCACCGCTGCATCTGGCGGCCGCCGAATGGTTCGGCGAACGCAAGATGCTGACCGAGGCGATCGGGCACGCGCTGGCCGCCGGCGACCAGGCCCGCGCGGCGGTGTTCGTCGAAAACAACGCGCTCGACCTCATCGCCCAGTGCCAGCTTCTTTATGTGCGCCAGTTGCTGGCACTGCTGCCGAAGCAACTGATCGATCAGCGCATCCGGCTGCAGCTGGTCGTGCTGTGGCTGGCAGTGCACAGCAGCCAACCCGAGATTGCCCAGCAGACGCTGAACAATGCGCGCAAGCTGGTCGAGACCGGACCGGCTGACAGCAATGACCCAGGCACCGTGACCGGCACAACGATCGAGGCCGAGCTCGTGGTCATCGCCGCTGCCGTCCACAGCACGCTGGAGCAGTTCGATCAGGCGCGTGACACCGCACTTGCCGCCTTGCGCGTCATCGCGCCCGATGCCTGGTTCATGGAGGGCGCGACCGCCAATGTCATCGGCTACAACCTCTATGCGCTCGGCGACCTCGACGGTGCGCGCGCGGCAATCGATGCGGCGCGACGGGCGCACGAGCGAAGCGGCAGCCTGCTCGGCGTCACCATCGCCAATTGCTACATGGCCGTCGTCGAACGTTCGGCGGGCCGCCTGCCTGCCGCCGAGCGGCTGCTTCGCAACGCGATCATCGAGGCCAGGGCGCGGATCGGTGCTAATTCCTATGCCGAGGCCCTGGCCGGAACACTGCTTGCCGAGCTTGCCTACGAAACCAATGCGTCCGGCGAAGCGCTGGCCCTGGTCGAGAACCTCGGCCCGCTGATCGAGGGTGCGGCGGTCATCGTCTATCCCTTGGCCAGTGTGCCGACCTATGCCCGCGTGCTGCAGCTCACCGGCCGCACCGAAGCCGCACTCGATATGCTGGAGCGGGTCTATCAACGCGTGCGCGGCACGGTGTATCGCCGCCTGGCATCGATGATCCTGCATGACCGCATACGCGCGCTGCTCGACCAGAACCGCAATGCCGAGGCGCGCGCGCTGCTGGCCGAGCATCGCGGCGAAGAGACCGAGGCGTCGATGGTCATGACTACCGCCAACGAGTTCGAGTTCTTCGCCGAAGGCCGCCTGCTGACGGCCGAGAAATCCTATGCCGATGCGGCCAAGGTCTTCGACGCACTTCTGAAGCGCACGAAAGACAACGGGCGCATGCGTCGCTACATCCTAGCGCTGATCCTGCGCGCCAAGACGGCCAGCGCGGCACACGACCAACGCGAGGCCGACCGGCATCTGCTCGAAGCGCTGCGCCTTGCCCAGCCGTCAGGCTTCATCCGCTCCTTCGTCGACGAGGGAAGGCCTGTCGTCGAAGGGTTGATGCGCCTGCGTGCGGCTCAGGCAAAGACAGATCCCGCGCTGTCAGCCTATGCGACGCGCATCATCGATGCCGCGCAGACGATGCCTGTGGCGACGCGCAAGCTGGCCGCGCCAGCCGCCGAGAAGGAACATCTCACCCAGCGCGAGACCGAGCTGCTGCGCTATCTCACCGAGGGCATGTCCAATCGCGATATCGCCTTTGCGCTGTCGGTGAGCGAAACCACGGTGAAGTGGCATTTGAAGAACATTTTCGGCAAGCTGGCGGTGACCAACCGGGTCCAGGCCGTGCGCGCCGCGCAAGGGTCCGCCGACGCCCCTACCCCTCCGAAAGGAGGGCATAGATAATAGGCGCAGCCCTCCTTTCGGGGCGGGCGGAGCCGATACAAGCCTGCTAAGCGTCACCTGGTTTTTAGGGGAACGCTGCGCATGGCGACAGGCTACGTTTTTCACGAACAGCTGATGTGGCATGATACCGGCTCGAGCGCCGACATGATGCCTCCCGGCCGCTTCGTGGAACCGGGCCGCCATCTGGAATCGCCCGGCTCGAAGCGTCGGCTCAACAACCTCATCCAGGTCAGTGGCCTGTCGCGCCATCTGGTGCCGATCATCCCCGAGCCGGTTTCGGTCGAAGACCTGCTGCGCGTGCATACGCAACGCCACGTCGACGATATCCGGATGCTCAGCGAACGTGGCTCCGGTTTCGCCGGTCCGCAGGCGCCAATCGGCCTCAACAGTTTTGACATCGCTCTGCTGTCGGCCGGCACCACCTATGCCGCGATGCGCGCCGTACTGACCGGCCGCGTCGACAATGCTTACGCGCTGGCACGGCCGCCAGGACATCATGCCGAACCCGACCAGGCGATGGGCAACTGCCTGTTCTCCAACATCGGTGTCGCTGTCCGCCGGCTGCAGCATGAAGGCCTGCTCGGCCGCGCCGCCGTGGTCGACTGGGATGTACATCACGGCAACGGCACCGAGACGGTGTTCTATTCCGACCCCTCGGTGCTGACCATTTCCGTGCATCAGGACAATCTCTACCCGACCGGGCGCGGCGCGCTGGCCGACAACGGCAAGGGCGCCGGCGAGGGCTACAACATCAACGTCCCGCTGCCGGCCGGTAGCGGGACCGGCGCCTATGAAGCGACCTTCGACCGCGTCATCGCCCCGGCGCTGCGCGCCTTCAAACCGGACCTCGTCATCGTCGCTTCCGGCTTCGACGCCTCGGGCTTCGACCCGCTCGGCCGCATGATGCTCAACAGCGAATGCTTCCGGCGCCTGGCCGCGCGCATGGTGGCGCTGGCCGCCGAGACCTCGCAAGGACGCCTGATCATGACCCATGAGGGCGGCTACTCCGAGGGCTATGTGCCGTTCTGCGGCCACGCCGTCATCGAGACCCTGGCCAATCACCGCACCGAGGTGGTCGACCCGCTCTCGGAGCATATCGACGAATGGGCCGGGCAGGATCTGCAGCCGCATCAGGCCGCGGTGATCGATGCCGCAGAGGGCCTGCTCGCCAGTCTGCGCCAACGCCTAGACAGTGCGGCCTGACGCGATGGATTTTGTCTTCGCCACGCTTCTCAATGCGCTGACGCTGATCAGCATTCTGATGCTGGTCGGGCTTGGGCTAGCGATCAGCTTCGGCCTGATGAACGTCACCAATCTTGCACATGGCGAGTTCGTCACCGTCGGCGCCTTCGCGGTCTATTTCGTCCAGAGCATGGGCGGCTCGTTCTGGCTGGGCCTGGCCGCAGCGCCCATTGCCGGCGCGATGGTCGGCTGCATCCTCGAATTCGCCATCATCCGCCATCTCTACTCAAGGCCGGTCTCGACCGTGCTCGCCACCTGGGGCGTCAGCCTGATCCTGCAGCAAGGGCTGGAACTGACCTTCGGGCTCGGCGCCAAGCCGGTGGCGCCGCCGATCGAGGGCACGCTCGATCTCTTCTTCACCGTCTATCCAGCCTACCGGCTGATCCTGATCGGCATCGCCATGCTGATCCTGCTCGGCGTCGTCCTGCTGATCAGCCGGACGTCCTTCGGTCTCGACATCCGCACCGTCATCCAGAACCGCGAGATGGCCGAGGGCGTCGGCATCAACACGCGGCGCACCTACGCCATCGCCTTCACCTTCGGCGCGGCCATCGCCGGGCTCGCCGGCGGACTGGGCGCGCCGCTGGCGATCGTGCTGCCGCAGATGGGGGTCAACTATCTCGCCAACGCCTTCTTCGTCGTCATCGTTGGCGGTGTCGGCTCGATCGGCGGCCTTGTCGCCGGCAGCGTTTTCGTCGGCGGGCTGACCAGCGTCCTCAACTACCAGATCTCGCCATCGCTGGCGCAGGCGATCGTGCTGCTGGCAGCCATCGTCGCCGTCAGGCTGCGGCCCAACGGCCTGTTCAACGGGGCATCGCGATGATCGCCCGTGACCGCAACTGGCTGCTGATCTTCGCCGTCTGCGTGGCGCTCGCGGTCGTCTATCCCCTCTTCGCCGGCGGTTATCAGCTGACGGTGATCCGCGACG
Source organism: Mesorhizobium sp. M0293 (assembly GCF_040321735.1). Classification (NCBI taxonomy): domain Bacteria; kingdom Pseudomonadati; phylum Pseudomonadota; class Alphaproteobacteria; order Hyphomicrobiales; family Phyllobacteriaceae; genus Mesorhizobium; species Mesorhizobium sp. M0293. The sequence continues at coordinate 54,912 of NZ_JAMYSA010000020.1, read as the reverse complement.
CGCTGATCTTCGGCCTGTTCGCGGCAAGTCTCGACTTCTTCTGGGGTCGCACCGGAATCCTGTGTTTCGGCCACGCCGCCTTTTTCGGCATTGGCGGCTACACCATGGCGCTGGTCACGCTCAACGATGCCATCCCCTTCGCAAGCTTGCTCGGTATCATGGGCGCGGTGGCCGGTGCTGCCTTCGTCGCCGCCATCATCGGCTACTTTCTGTTCTTCGGCGGCATCCGCGGCAGCTACTTCACCATCGTCACGCTGGCCATGGGTGTCATCTGCCAGCAGGCCGCTGTTTCCTGGAGCTCGGTCACGGGCGGCGACAGCGGCCTGATCGGCATCCCGCCGATCGAGTTCGATGTTGGCGGGCTGCATGTCGATCTCAGCCAGGATCTGCCCTCCTACATCTTCGTCTCGGCCGTCGTGGCGGTGGCCGTGCTGGCGCTGTGGTCGATCAGTCGTGGGCGCTGGGGCACGGTGCTGACCGCCATTCAGGACAATGAAGTCCGGGCGGCGGCGCTTGGCCATAACGCGCCGTTGCGGCTGCTCGTGACCTTTGTTCTGTCGGCGGCGATCGCCGGGCTTGCCGGCGCGCTCTATGTCTGCATGGCCGGGCTGGTGGCGCCCGATCTGGCCGGGTTGCTTCTGTCGACGGAAGTCATCGTCTGGGTGGCGGTCGGCGGGCGCGGCACGCTGCTTGGGCCGGTGCTCGGCGCCATCTTCATCCAGCGGGCGCAGCAGACCATCAGCAGCTTCAACCCGAGCCTTTGGCCGCTGCTGCTCGGCTGCGTCTTCGTCATCATCGTCTTCGTCCTGCCGGACGGCATCCTGTCGATCTACGCGCGGCTGAAGAGCCTGTTCAAAGGGCGGAGGCGGGCACAATGAGCGACATCCTGCTCCAGGCTGAAAATGTCGGCATCCGCTTCGGCGGGCTGCAGGCGCTCGAGGCACTGAACCTCACCGTGCGCGACAAGGAGCTCTGCTGCATCATCGGACCGAACGGCGCCGGCAAGAGCACCTTCCTCAACGTGCTGACCGGCACGCTTCGCCCAACCAGCGGCAGCGTGCGCTTCCTCGGCCACGACATAGCCGGCTTGCCACTGCATCGCATCGCCCGGCTCGGCATCGCCCGCAAGTTCCAGATCCCCTCAGTCTTCCCAAGCCTCTCGGTGGAAGACAATTTGAAGGTCGCTCGGTGGGGCGCACCCTCGCCTGCGCGCCCGGTTGGCGAACTCTTGGAGTTGGTCGCGCTCGGCAACCGTACCTCGACGCTTGCCGGTCAACTCGCACACGGCCAGAAGCAATGGCTGGAGATCGGCATGGCGCTGGCAATTGAGCCGAGGCTGCTGCTGCTCGACGAGCCGACCGCCGGCATGACACCGCAGGAGACGCTGGCAACCGCCGAGATGCTGCTACGGCTCAAGGGCGAGTTCTCGATCGTCGCGGTCGAGCACGACATCCGCTTCGTGCGGGCGTTGAATTGCGAAACGCTGGTGCTGCATCAGGGACGCCGGCTGCGCAGCGGTCCTTTCCATGACATCGAGACCGACGAGGTGGTCCGCGATGTCTATCTGGGGAGGCGCTGACCATGCTGCGGACACTTGCCGTGTCGGCCGGCTACGGCCTGCTCCCGGTGCTGAACGGCATCGACCTCAGCGTCGCGCCCGGCGAAGTCGTCGGTCTGCTTGGCCGCAACGGCGCCGGCAAGACGACGCTGCTGCGCGTCATCGCCGGCGGCTTGCGGGCGAGCGGCGGCGCGGTGGTTCTCGGTGACAAGGATCTCCCCAACGCGCCGGCCTTCCGCCGCGCGCGGGCGGGCATCGCGCATGTGCCGCAGGGGCGCGGGATCTTCAACCAACTGACAGTGCGGCAAAACCTGGAGGTCGGCACCCGCGCCGCCAGGGACCGTGGCGACGGCGGCATTCCGGCCGATATTTTCGGCTATTTTCCGATCCTGCGCGAACGCGAAGCGCAGATCGCGGGCACACTCTCGGGTGGCCAGCAGCAGATGCTGGCGATCGGCCGCGCGCTATGCGGCCTGCCGTCGGCGCTGCTGCTCGACGAGCCCTCGGAAGGTATCCAACCGAACATCGTGCAGTCGATCGCCGAGCTGGTGCCGCGCATTGCCCGCGAGCGCGGCATCGCGATCGTTCTTGTCGAGCAGAATCTCGATCTCGTTCTCAAGGCGGCGGATCGCTGCCTGGTGATGGAGAAGGGCAGGATCGTCCATGAAGGCGCGCCGGAGGCGTTCGCCGACGAGACCCTGCTCAAGGATTTGTTGGCTTTGTAAGGCACGCCTGAAGCGCGCCTCGGACCTGTTGGCTTTGTAGGGCGTGCATGGGGCGCGCCTGGACTGGAAGGGAACACAACAATGATAAGCAGACGAACTGTTTTGAAATCCGGCGGCGCTGCCGCTGCCTTCGCCATGGTCGGCGCGCCATCGATCCTGCGCGCCGCCGACACCGTCAAGGTCGGCCTGTCGATCCCGATCACCGGGCTGCAGGCGATCCTCGGCGAGACGCTGCTCAATTGCTACAAGCTTGCCGCCGCCGAACTCAACGCCGCCAACGGCATTGGCGGCCGCCAGGTGGAGCTGATCATCGAAGACAACCAGACCACGACCAAGGGCTCCATCGACAAGGCGCGCAAGCTCATCAACGAAGACAAGGTCGACGTGATCATGGGCACGATCATTTCGCCCGAGCGCTCTGCGACGCTATCCGTGACCTCGAAGGCCAAGAAGCTGTTCTTCTATCCGACCAATTTCGAAGGCGGCGAGTGCAACCGCTACTTCGTCGCCACCGGCCCGATCCCGATGCAGCAGGTCGACCCGATGATGCCATGGGTGGCCGAGAACCTCGGCAAGACGATCTATGTCATGGCCTCCGACTATGCCTGGCCGCAGAAGATGACCGAGGCGATCACGGCGGCCTATGAGAAGGCCGGCGGCAAGATTATCGGCGCCGACTACTATCCGTTCGGCACCACGGATTTCGGCCCGGCGTTCCAGAAGATCAAGTCGCTGAAGCCCGATGTCGTCTGGTCGATGGTGGTCGGCAACGACGCCGTCACCCAGCTCAAGCAGTATCGCAGCTTCGACATCAAGCAGCCGCTGATCGCGCCGCTCGACGAGGTCTTCAACAAGGACGCGCTGCCGCCGGGCGTCGCTGCCGGCACCTACGCGCCGCAGCCCTACTGGATGGCGCTCGACAACCCGGTCAACAAGAAGTTCATCTCCAGCTTCCGCGAAAAGTTCGGCCAGGAGAAGATGGTCAACGGCATCGGTGAGGCCGGCTACAACGGCCTGCATCTCTACGCTCTGGCCGCCGAGAAGGCGGGGTCGCTGAAGGACGACGATGTGCTGGCGGCGCTGCCGGCGATCGAATTCGACGCGCCGCAAGGCAAGATCCGCGTCGACGCCACCAACAACCACACACTCTGCCATTCCTATGTCGGCAAGGCGGCGGCCGACGGCATCGGCTACGAGATCGCTAGGGATTTCGGCACCATCGCGCCGGTGACGCCTTACTGCAAGGTCTAGGAACTTCGGCTGCGCGGCACATCGGATCTTGTCGTTGCCGCGCAGCCATCCGGCCGCGGCCGATCTGGATAGGTCTATTACATCCAGGCAATCCTGACCGCGGCGTTGCCGCTGCCGTCAGGGTACCTGGGTCGCTGGCAGCCGCTCGCGCAACTCGTCGACAAGCACCCTTATGTTTTCGGAATAGTCGATGGGCACGACGACGAGATGCACGCCGCCGCCGGCGAAGGCCTGTTCCAGCGTTGGCCGCAATTCGGCGATCGCGCCAACCCTGGTCCCCTTGGCGCCATAGGCCTCGGCGTATCTCACGAAGTCGGGATTGCCGAAGGTCATGCCAAAATCCGGAAACTCGTCGACCGCCTGTTTCCAGCGGATCATGCCGTAGGCGTGATCCTCGAGCAGCAGGACGACGAGGTTGAGCCTGAGCCTGACGGCGGTCTCCATTTCCTGGCTGTTCATCATGAAGCCGCCGTCGCCGCAGATGGCCATGATACGGCGCTGTGGATAGAGCAGTGCCGCCATCATTGCCGACGGCAAGCCCGCGCCCATTGTGGCCAGCGCATTGTCGAGCAGCAGCGTGTTTGCCATGCGCGTCCGGTAGTTGCGCGCGAACCAGATCTTGTACATGCCATTGTCGAGGGAGAGGATACCGTCCGCCGGCATCACGGCGCGCACGTCATGCACGATGCGCTGCGGTGTGAAGCGGTCTTCGGTGGCGCGCGCTGCGATCCGGCTCAAAACGCCTTCCCGCAGCGGCAGCAGGGCCTGCGCATTGGGGATGTTGCCTTCGATGCGGTCGGCCAGCAGCGCCAGCGAAGGCCCGAGGTCGCCGACGATTTCTGCCTGTGGGAAATAGACCTGCTCGACATCGGCCGTTTGATAGCCGACATGAATCACCTTCGGCCCCTTCGCCCCCATGATGAAGGGCGGCTTCTCGACCGTGTCGTGACCGATGGTGATGATCAGATCGGCCTGTTCGATGGCCTCGTGCACATAGTCGCGTTCCGAAAGGGCTGCTGTTCCCATATAGAGCTCGGTGCCGCCGGGCACGGTGCCCTTGCCCATCTGCGTGGTGAAATAGGGAATTTGCGTGCGCAGCACGAACTGCGCGAGATCGGAGGTCAAGCGCGGCCGCGACGCCGCCGCGCCGAACATCAACAGCGGACGCTTGGCTTCCATGATCATACGGGCGGCGCGATCAAGCGCGCCCGGGCTGGCCAGCGGCAGTTCGACCGGGTGCGTCGGCACCAGTGCGATCGGCTCGCACTCTGCCGCAGCAATGTCTTCCGGCAGTTCCAGATGCACTGGGCCTGGACGCTCTTCCTGGGCAACGCGAAAGGCTTCGCGCACCAGCGACGGGATCATCTTCGGCGAGACGATCTGGCGCGACAGCTTGGTCAGCGGCTTCATCGCCGCGACTATGTCGACGATCTGAAAGCGCGCCTGCCGGGATGACAGGATGCCCTTCTGGCCGGTGATCATGATCATCGGCATCGCGCCGAGCAGCGCATAGGCCGAACCGGTCGAAAGATTGAGCGCGCCCGGGCCAAGCGTGGTGATGCACACACCTGGCTTGCCGGTGAGTCTGCCATAGGTGGCGGCCATGAAAGCGGCCGCCTGCTCGTGGCGGGTCAGGATCAGCTGGATCGAGGAGCGGCGGATGGATTCGACGATATCGAGATTTTCTTCGCCCGGAATGCCGAAAATCCGTTCGACCCCTTCGTTCTCGAGGGCCGCGACGAACAGATCCGAACCTTTGGTCATAAACCGTCCCTCCCGCAATGCGCTCATTCAGTCAGCCACTTTCATATGGCACTGGAACACGATGCCTCAAAGGCCCGATGCGTGCACTCTTTTACCGGCTTTGCAGAAGAAACCCGAATTGTGTCCTTGTTGTCGACGGGTGGTGACGGCGACGAACTGTCGTCGACCGCGCCGGGGTCAAGGAGTATCCGCGCGACCTCAACTGAGAGTGGCAGCGATGGCGATCACGCCATCATTTTCGGCAAGGCGGCCGCCAGCGCATCGACGGCAAGCCGCACCTTCAGCGGCAGATGCGGCGTCTGCAGCCAAAGGGCGTGGCAGTCGTAGAGATATCGCGGCTGGTCCGGCAGCAGCGCAATCAGCGCGCCGGCCTGAATGCGCTCGCGGACCAGCCAGGAGGGCAGCCAGGCGAGGCCCATGCCCTCGACAGCCGCGTCGGCGATGGCATCGAGATCGTCGAGCCGCAGCCGGCCTGTTGGCATGATCTCTTGCGTGGGTTGCCTCTCGCCCGCAAACAGCCACGGCTGAACGATCTGGCCAAGCCGACGGTAGACAATCGCCTGATGGTCGGCGAGATCGTCGATGTGCCGCGGTTCGCCGTGGCATTGGAGATAAGACGGCGCTGCGCAGACGACCATGCCCTGGCGCGCGACGCGGCGCGCGATCACGCCAGCCTTGTCGTCAAGGGTACCAGTTCGGATGGCAAGGTCGTAGCCATCCTCGGCAAGATCGGCGAAGCGGTCGCCGAGCGACAGGTCGAGTTCCAGCATCGGATATTGCCGCGCCAACCCTAGCAGCACGGGCGTCACGCAGTGGCGGCCGAAATGCGCCGGCATAGTGACACGCAGTTTTCCACGTGGCTCCGAAAACTGGGCGGCGGCGAGCGCATCAGCGGCGTCGGCCTCGGCCAGTACCACCCGGCAGCGTTCATAGTAGGCGCGCCCGAAGTCGGTCAGGCTCTGCCGGCGCGTGGTCCGGTTGAGCAGGCGCACGCCCAGCCGTTCCTCGAGAAACCGGACATGTTTCCCAACCATCGGTCCGGACAGGTCGAGTGCGACCGACGCGGCCGCGAACGAACCGAGGTCGACCGCCTTGACGAACACGGCCATGCTCTCAAGCCGATCCATATTCGAAACTCCTGGTTTCTACTGTTCCCCTTTACAGCCATTTATCCTCGGCAAGCTCGGCTGCATAGCTCATTCGGTTCAGATAATTTGGAGTCTCCCGAATGGTACGTGTGGTTCGCTTTCACCAGCATGGTGGTCCCGAGGTTCTGCGCATCGAGGATGTCGAATTGCCCCGACCGGGTCCGGACGAAGTCCAAATCCGCGTCAAGGCGCTCGGCCTCAATCGCGCCGAGGCGCTGCTGCGCGCGGGTGCCTATATCGAGATGCCGACGCTGCCTTCCGGGCTTGGCCTCGAAGCGGCGGGTATTATCGAGGCCGTGGGCGAAGGCGTGAACGACTTCGCGTCGGGGGACGCGGTCAGTGTCATCCCGCCGCAATCGATGATCCGCTGGCCGGCCTATGGCGAGTTGACCACCTATCCCGCCAGTCTCGTCGTCAAGCACCCGCCATCGCTCGACTGGCAGACGGCAGCGGCGGTCTGGATGCAGTATCTCACCGCCTATGGCGCGCTGATCGATATCGCCAGGCTGCACAGCGGAGACCACGTAGTCATCACCGCGGCGTCGAGCAGTGTCGGGCTTGCCGCGACCCAGATCGCCAACAGGATCGGCGCGACAGCGATCGCGCTGACGCGAACATTGGCCAAGAGGCAGGCTCTCCTCGACGCCGGTGCGGCGCATGTCGTGGTCCTGGCTGAGGAAGATATCACCACACGGCTGAATGAAATCACCGGATCGCAAGGTGTGCGTGTGGTGTTGGACGCAATCGGTGGTCCGATCTTCGAGCCACTGACGGCCGCGATGTCAAAGGGCGGCATTCTCATCGAATGTGGTGGCCTGAGCCGCGAGCCGACCCCGTTCCCGCTGCCTGCGGTGCTGGCCAAGACGCTGACGCTGCGCGGTTACCTTGTCCATGAGATCACCGGCAACCCGGCCAAACTGGAGGCCGCCAAGGCGTTCATCCTTGAAGGACTAGAAACCGGGACTCTAAAGCCGATTATCGACCGGACCTTCGCGTTCGACCAGATCGTCGAGGCGCACGGCTACCTGGAGTCGAACGAGCAATTCGGCAAGATCGTGGTGACGATCTGAGATTGTGGTGACGGTTTGAGCAGAGTTGGCGAACAAATCACCTTTGCTGAAAGATCGCCCTTGAAGGCGCGGCTCTGCATTCCTAATTGTCCCGTGCGGGCCGGGCCCCTCTGACTCTCGCTGTTGGCGATTGTGATGTCGGACCGCTTTAACGGGCCCGTTTCCATTCTTTTCGGTCAAGCGGGCTCAATCTTTTTCGGTTTGGAGCCCCACATGACATCTTCCCTCCTTGGTATGACTTGCCCCTCCTGCCGCGTCGCGCTCGTGATGAGCGAACGCCAGGGTATCGAGATCGATTACTGTCCGCAGTGCCGCGGCGTCTGGCTTGATCGAGGCGAACTCGACAAGATCATCGAGCGTTCCGGCAGGGAAGCGGCGCCTGCGCCGCAGCCGGCAGCCTTCTCCCAACCGCAACATGGCCAAGGGCGCGATGACGATTATTCCCGCTCGCAGGGCCACCGCTATCCGAAGCGGAAGAAATCATTCTTCGAAGAGTTGTTCGATTGACCGCATGACGCCCGGCCCGGGCCGGCGTCTGCTGAAAACTTCCAAAACCCGCATCGATAAAAGGTCCATCCCGATGATTTCCCGCACAAGCCGATTTGCAGCTCTCTTTGCAGGACTGTTCCTCGCATTCTCCATGGTCGCGATGGATCATGCCGAGGCTCGTCGCGGCGGCAGTTTCGGCAGTCGCGGCATGCGTACGTTCCAATCGGCACCGCCGACCAGAACCGCGCCAGCGCCGACCGCTCCGGTCGAGCGTTCGATGACGCCCAACACCGGTGTGAACAACGCGGCCCGGCAGCCGCAGGCCGGCCTGCAGAGGCCCGGCTTCATGAGCGGCTTCGGTGGAACAATGATGCGCGGCCTGCTGCTCGGCGGCCTGATCGGCCTGCTTGTGGGCCAAGGCTTCGGTGGCCTGGCCGGCATGTTCGGTTTCCTACTTCAAGCCCTGCTCATCGGTGGCGCGATCATGCTGGCCATCCGCTTCTTCCGCTCGCAATCGGCGCGTGGTCCTGCCCCGGCGCTCGCCGGTGCCGGCAATGCCCAGGCGTCGAGATTTGAAAACCGCGCAACGGCAGAGCCGCAGACGGACACTGCGCGCTCCTTCACAATCCCCGGCTTTGGCGGCGGGTCGGGCGGAGGCTCTCCGGCCGCCGCCTCTGAGGAGATCACGCTGGCCCAGACCGACCTCGACGCATTCCAGCAGCTGTTGACCGATGTCCAGGAAGCATTCGGGCGCGAAGATCATGCCGCCCTGCGCCGGGCGGTGACACCCGAGATGGTGTCCTATCTGTCCGAAGAGTTGGCCGACAATGCCCAGAAAGGTCTCAGGAACGAGGTAACGGACATCACTTTGCTGCAGGCCGACATCGCGGAAAGCTGGCGCGAGGATGACCGCGACTACGCCACGGCTGCGTTGCGCTACGAGTCTCGCGACGTGACGCGGGAACGGGTCAGCGGCAAGGTCGTCGAGGGCGACGATAATCATCCGACAGAGACGACCGAGCTGTGGACATTCGTGCGTGAGAATGGCTCGAACTGGAAGCTCTCGGCAATCCAACAGGCCTAAATCCAGCCGGTTTGGGCCGAGACGTCGATGTGGATGTGGTTGCGGTCGTTCAGCACACGATCTTGACGCACATCGGCGTGCCGATCTCGATGGCCCGCCCGGTGTCGGTCAGCATGCCGCTGTCGGCGTCGCGGGCGAAAATCGAGATGCGGTCGGCGTTCTGGTTGGCCGAGAACAGATGGCCGCCTGAAGGCGTCAACGCCAGATTGCGCGGCGTCGCACCGCCGCAGGGGACATAGCCGACGAGGCTCAGCGAACCGGTCTGCTGGTCGACTGCCATGATGACGACGCTGTCATGGCCGCGGTTGGAGCCGTAGACAAAACGGCCATCCGGCGAAATCTGGATATCGGCGCAATGATTGCTGTCACGCGCCTCGGCCGGCACCGCCGGCTGGGCATCGATGAACGACAACTTGCCGTTGGCTTCGTCCAATGACATCGACACGATTGTCGAATCCAGTTCGTTCATAACGAAGACGAAACGCCCGTTGGGGTGCAGTGCGAGATGGCGCGGGCCGGCGCCCTGCGGCAAGGCGGACTCGGCGAGCTTGGCAAGATTGCCGTCGTGCTCGATTCGGTAGGACACCAGACGGTCGATGCCAAGGTCGGCGACGATGGCCGTGCCACCGGCAATGGTTTCGGTGACGCTGTGGGCATGCGAGCGTTCCTGCCGCGCCGGATTCGGGCCCGTGCCCTTGTGCGAGACGCTGGCCAGTGGCGCCGACAGCGCGCCGTCCTTGGCGAATCCATAGACAGCCACGGCGCGATCCGGACCACCCTCGCCCATGCCGTAATTGGCAACCAGCAGCTTCGTCCCATCGCGGGTGATGGTGTTGTGGGCAGTGATGCTGCCAAGGGATGGCTGCTTGTTCAGGTAACTCAGCGTGCTCGAAGCACGATCGAATCTGTAGGCGGAGACGGTCCCCTCGCGCCAGGTGAAGACTTCCGAATTGGCATAGACGCGTGAACCGTCCGGCGTCACCGACAGGAATGTCGGATTGTCGACGTCGTTGGTCTCGGCCAGTTTTCGCGTTTCGAGCGTCGCTTCGTCGAAGCTGTAGACGCCGAGACCAATGCCGCGCGCGCCCTGAAAATATGGCGCCTCACGGTTCAGGCTGCCGACAAAGACCAGACAATCCTCGCGCATGTTTTTCTCCCCTGCCCGCCGCCGCTTCGGCGCGCGGAAGCCGCCAAAATTTCGCCTGTTCACGCTTGCAACGCAACCCCATATGTGAAAATACTATTTACAAAAGAAGATTGACGGGAGGAGACGTCGTGCATACAGGCGCCTTGACGCGTGTTCAAATGGTTGCACGGAACCTCCGGCAGGACTGGCGGAGCCAGCCATGAACGATTTCGCGCATACGGTCGGCGTCGCCTCGACGCATCCCAAGAACATGCCCGAAGAGCATGCCGCGCTGCCGGTGTGGAACGCCGAAAACTGGTTCTATGAGGACTGGCCGGTCGGCCAGAAAATCCGCTCGTTGCGCCGCACCATGGCGGAAGGCGACAGCCATCTGTTCAACACACTGGTACTCGACATCCACCCTTATGTGCAGGACCAGATGTTTGCCGAGAGCGAAGGCATTTTCGGCAAGCGGCTGATCGCCGGTGCCTTTGTCTTCTCTGCTGGGCTGGGGCTGGTCGCGACCAATTGCGTCAACGCCTTTTCCTATGGCTACGACAGACTGCGTTTCATAAAGCCTGTCTTCATCGGCGACACGATCTATTCGATCCGCTCCAACCTCGACAAGAAGCCCCGCTACAAGGAGATGGGGCTGATCCGCGCCAGCTACGAGGTGTTCAAGGGCGAAGGCGAACTCGTTCTCTATTGCGAGCATCTGCAGACGGTGAAGTACCGCAACGCGGCCGACTTCGTCGGCAAGACGGAGAAATAACGATGCCGGCAGCAGCCGAATTGCCGCTCGCCGGTCTCGTCGTCGTCGACATGAGCCAGTTCCTGTCCGGGCCCTACTGCTCTCTCAGGCTGCTCGATCTCGGCGCGCGCGTCATCAAGATCGAGCGTCCGGATGGCGGCGATCTGTCGCGCCGGCTCTATCTCAGCGACACCGAGATCGGCGGCGATTCCACGATCTTCCATGCCATCAACCGGGCCAAGGAAAGTCTTGCCATCAACCTCAAGAACGGGGCCGACCTCGAAGCGCTGCGCGGGCTACTGGCCAAGGCCGACGTGCTGATCCAGAATTTCCGGCCGGGCGTCATCGAACGGCTCGGCTTGGACTACGAGGCGGTCCGCAAGATCAATCCACGGCTGGTCTACGCCTCGATCAGCGGCTATGGTGAGGACGGCCCTTGGGTCAAGCGGCCCGGCCAGGACCTGCTGGCGCAGGCGCGTTCCGGAGTGATGTGGCTTAACGGCGATGAGGACCAGGGGCCGGTGCCGTTCGGGCTGGCCATTGGCGACATGCTGGCCGGTGCTGCCTGTGCGCAAGGCATCCTGGCGGCACTGGTGCGGCGCGGCATCACCGGTCAGGGAAGCCATATCGAGACCAGCCTGCTGGAAGCGCTGGTCGATTTCCAGTTCGAGGTATTGACTACGCATCTCAATGATGGCCGCCGCTTGCCCAGGCGCTCCAGCTTCCGCAGCGCGCACGCCTATCTGTCGGCGCCTTATGGCGTCTACCCGGCCAAGGACGGTTATCTCGCCATCGCCATGACGCCGATCCCCAAGCTTGCCGATCTGCTGTCGCTCAACGAACTGGCGCCCTATCGCGACAAGCCGGCATCATGGTTCACCGCGCGCGACGACATCAAGGCGATCATCGCGCAGAGGATCGCCACCAAGACCATCGACGAATGGCTTGATATCCTCGAGCCCGCCGACATCTGGTGCGCCAAGGTGCTAACCTGGCCGGAGATGCTGGCAAACGAGGGCTTCCAGTCGCTCGACATGCTGCAGACGGTGACGCGCGAGGACGATGTCTCCATCCTCACCACCAGTTCGCCCCTCCGGGTCAATGGCACTAGGGCCAAGGTCGATCGGGCGGCACCGCGCATCGGCGAACACAGCGCGGCAATCCGCGAGGAGTTCGGCCTGTGAGCGTGCCTACACTCAAGGGCATGACCTGGAGCCATCCGCGCGGCTACGATCCGATGGTCGCTTGCTCATCACTGTGGCAGCAGAAGACCGGCGTTGCCGTCGAATGGGATAAGCGCTCGCTGCAGGATTTCGAATCCTTCCCCGTCGAGGAATTGGCACGGGCCTATGATCTCATCGTCATCGATCATCCGCATGTCGGCCAGATCACGGCTGAGCGCTGCCTCGAGCCATTGGATGTCCCTGGACGCGAGGCGGAACTTGCAGCCCTCGCCTCGGGCAGCGTCGGCCAGTCCTATCCGAGCTACAACTGGCAGGGGCGGCAATGGGCGTTTCCGATCGATGCGGCGGCCCAAGTCCAGGCATGGCGGCCGGATGCGCTCGATGCGCCGCCGGCCGGCTGGAGCGAGGTGCTCGATCTAGCCCGGCAAGGCCGTGTGCTGTTGCCGATGCGCCCGCCCCATGTGCTGATGGCGTTCTACACGCTTGCCGGCAATCTCGGTCATGCCTGCACAACCGATCCGTCCCACGATCTGATCGACATCGAGACCGGCAGCCAAGTTTTCGAGGCGATGCGCGAGATTGCGGCGCTGGTCGAGCCGGCCTGTTTCGAGATGGATCCGATTGCGGTCTCGGAGCGCATGACAGAGGCCGATTCCAGGATCGTCTGCGCGCCGCTGATCTATGGCTACGTCTCCTATGCGGCGGCTGGTTTTCGTCAGAACCGGCTGGCTTTTGCAGACATTCCGGTGATCGGTTCGAATGGCCCGATCGGCTCGGCACTCGGCGGCACCGGCATAGCCGTATCGGCCTTTTCCAAGGCCAGAGACGCTGCGATCGACTTCGCTTACTGGGTCGCCGGCGGCGACGTCCAGCGCGGTCCCTATGCCGCCGCCGGTGGCCAGCCTGGCCATGCCACAGCCTGGGAGGACCAGGCCGTCAATGAAGCGACCGGCAATTTCTATCGGGATACGCGCGTGACGCTGGAAGGCGCGTGGGTACGGCCGCGCCATGACGGCTACATGGCGTTCCAGCAGGCGGCATCCGAACGCATCCTTTCCGGCATGACCCATGGGCACAAGGCCGCCCAGGTCGTTGCCGATCTCAACCGCCTGTTTCGGGAAAGTCCCCTGGTGCAGGTGTCCGGCGCTGCCGGTGGAGGAGCCTGAACGAAACCGAACGGAGGAGAACAAGATGACAGCAATGATCCGCGGCCTGCTGGCCGCAACCGCGCTTACCTCGCTTGCGACGACCGCCGCCTTTGCCCAGGATGTGCAAGGCGTCGTCGGCGCACTGCCGACCGAACTCAAGGCGCAATATGACGGCGCGCCGCAGAAGGTGCTGCCTTCGGCCTGGGACAATTTCACCGCGCCACCGAAGCCGTGGAAGTGGTGCCATTCGGAATCCTACCAGGGCAACCCGTGGCGTGTAACGGTGACCAAGGAACTGAAACGCCTCGTCGACGGGCTGATCGCCGACGGCACCGTATCCAGCTTCGAAGTGTCGGATTCCAACAACGACGCCAGCCAGCAGATCAACCAGATCCGCGCCTTCATCGACAAGAAGTGCTCGATCATCACCTCGATCCCGGGCTCGGCGACGGCGCTCGATGATGCCATCGACGCCGGAGCCAAAGCCGGCATTCCATTCATCACCGCAGCCGGTTCGGTGACCAGCCCGAATGCGATCAATGTCGATTCCAACTATGCGCGCTGGGGGTATGACATGATGACGGCGATCGGCAAGGCGCAGCCGGACGGCGCCAGCATCCTGCTGGTCGAAGGCATTGCCGGCCACCCGATCGTGGTGCAGGAGCGCCAGGGCGCAGACAAGGCGCTGGCCGAAAATCCGAAGCTGAAGATCTCGCGCAACGTCAACGGCAACTGGACGGCCAACGTCACCAAGACCGTGGTGTTGCAGGCGATCGCCACCAACCCGGCGCCGATCGATGCGGTGTGGACGACCGGCAGCGAAAGTCGCGTCGTTGCCGAGGCCTTCGCAGAGGCCGGCCGGCCGGCGCCATTGATCACCGGCTCGATCACCGGCGATGCATTGGGCTACTGGAAAGCCAACCCCGACAAATACCGCTTCGAAGGCCATGCGGTTCTGCCGCACTGGACCGCCGAGACGCTGTTCCGCGTCGGCGAGCGCATGCTCGACGGCCAGAAGCCGAAGCTGAACACGCTGCTGATCCCGATCCCGCCGGTCCACAGCGCCGATCTCGGCCAATGGTACAAGGACTGCATGACGACGGATGCCGTCTCGATCTTCCCGATCCCGCCGACGGATCCGATGCCGGAAGAATGGCTCGACGCCTATTTCTCGAACCCGGCGCCGACCAAGGGCTGGGATTATTCGAAGGTGCCCGATGCCTGTGCAAAGTGACGCCTGCGCGAAGTGAACGCGCCTGCTAGTATCCCAACAGGCCGACTCCTTTCGGGGAGCCGGCCTGCCAGCATTGAAACGCGACATGCTTGAAGTCAAAAACATATCCAAACGCTATGGCGAGACGGTCGCGCTTGCGGACGCGTCGATCACGTTCCGCGCTGGGACCATCCACACCATTCTGGGCGAGAACGGTTCGGGCAAAAGCACGATGGTCAAGCTGTTGTCGGGCATCGTCCAGCCAGACAGCGGCACGATCCTTCTGCACGGCAAACCGTTTTCAGGCGCCAGCCCATCCGCTTTCCAGGCGCAGGGTTTCGCCACGGTGTTCCAGGAGGTTCTGATCGCACCGGATCGCAGCGTAGCCGACAACATCCTGCTCGGCCTCGACGGGTTCGTCCGGCGCGTCGTGCCGCGCAATGAGCGCCGCGACAAGGCAGCAGCCGCGCTGAAGCGCTTTGCCATCACCGACGTTTCCCTCGATAAACCAGCCGGCGTGTTGCCGTTAGCCGCGCAGCAACTTGTCGTCCTTGCTCGCGCAATCGTGCGCAATCCAAAGATCCTGATCCTCGACGAGGTCACAGCCGCGCTCGACTTCGCCGACCGCGAGTCCGTTTTTTCGCTGATGCGCGCGCTTGCCGGCGAGGGGTGCCTGATCTTGTTCATCACCCATCGCATGGACGAGGTGATGTCGCTTTCGGATCGCATCTCGATCCTGCGCGGCGGCAGCGTCGTGCGCACCGAAGAGCGCGGCGCCTCGACGCCGGCGGAACTTCTCAGGGCGATGGCGCCCCGCACGGCGGCGGAGCTGGCACATGGCTGACCGCGCTGCCCTCACAGTTCGCGATCTCGTCATCGCGCCCGGCGCCAGTCCGATCACGCAGGCGATTGCCCCAGGTGAGATCGTCGGCCTTGCCGGTCTTGATGGCCACGGCCAGGAGTTGTTCCTCAAGATGCTCGCAGGCCTGGAGCCGCCGCATGGCGGATCGATCGTGCTGGCCCAGCCCGGTGAACCTCGCAAGATCACCGGATACCGCAAGGCCGTCTCCAGCGGCATTGCCTATCTGCCGCGCGACCGGCGTGCGAACGGCATTTTCCCGACGCAATCGGTGCTCGACAACTTCGCCGTTTCGACACTGTCGCGCGATACGCGTCTCGGCCTTATCAGCCCGGCGGTGCGCAAGGCGCGCTACGACATCTATCGTGAGAAACTGTCGATCATGGCGCCCCGACCCGATGCGCCGATCACCACTCTGTCGGGCGGCAACCAGCAGAAAGTGCTGCTGGCTCGAGCGCTTGCGCTGGAGCCCGCGATCCTGCTTCTCAACGACCCGACGCGCGGTGTCGACGTGGCGACGCGGCATGTTCTCTACGACGTCTTTCGCGGGCTGGCCGCCGACGGCATGGGGCTCGTTATCCTGTCCAGCGAAATCGAGGAAATTCTTCTCCTGTGCCAGCGCGTGCTGGTGTTCCGCGAGAACGAGGTCGCGACCGAAATCGCCGGCGAGGCGCTGACCACCGGCAGCGTGATATCAGCCATGTTCGGACGTGCGGCATGAGCCTTGTTGCGCGCCTCCTGTCTCTTGGGCGAAACGTCGGCTTCGCGGTCGTGCTGCTGATCGTGCTGCTTGCCATCAATCTCATCCTCAGTCCGGGGCGGTTCCAGCCGGGATCCTGGGGTGCGCTGATCGGCTTGGCGGCGCCCTTGATCGGTGCCGCGATCGCGTCCACGCCTGTCATCCTCGCTGGTCGTGGCGGCATCGACATCTCGGTCGGGCCGCTGATGGGCTTCGTCAATGCTTTTGCGATCCAGGTGCTGTTCCTCGGCGCTGGCATCTCATCGCCCCTGGTGCTTGTACCGGCGGTGCTGCTCGTCGGCGCCTTGGTTGGTGCTGCGAACGGCTTCCTGGCGACGATCGTACGCATCCAGCCGATCGTCGCCACGCTCGGCACCTATCTGATCCTCACCGGGGTGACGCTGACCATCCTGCCCGCACCGATCGGCCCCGCGCCAGCCTGGCTCAAGGCACTGTCCGGTCCGCTGTCGATGCTGCCGCTGGCGTTGATGTTCATTGCCTGGTGGCTGGTGCGGCGCACCCCCTACTACGATCAGCTGATGGCGGTCGGCAGCGACGACCGTGCCGCCTACACAGCCGGCGTCGATGTCACGCGCGTGCGCTTCATCGCTTATGTCATGACCGGCATCTTCAGCGGATGCGCCGGGCTGATGCTGACCGCACTGATCGGCTCGGCGGACCCGAATATCGGGCCGACCTACACGCTGATCGCCATCGCCGCCATCGCGCTCGGTGGCGTCAGCCTAGCCGGCGGGCGCGGCGGCGTTGCCGGGGCCGCCATCGGCGCCATCGATATCTTCCTGCTGCAAAGCGTGCTGACGACATTCAACGTCTCGACCTTCGTGCTGCAGATTGCCTACGGCGCCATACTGGTACTGGCAGTGATGCTGACAGCAGCGCAGGAACGTCTTGCCATGAAGGGGCGCTGACATGGTTTTCCGACGAAACCTGTTCGCGACAACCAACGCCCGCGTCGTCGGCGCCTTCTGTGTCGCCGCCCTTCTGCACCTTGCCGGTACGGTTCTCATTCCCGGCTACTCGGCGCCGTTTGCGATACGCGCCATGCTGGTGCTCGCGTCGCTGCTTGCCGTCGCCTCGATCGGGCAGACACTGGTGGTCATCATGGGCGGCATCGACCTGTCGATCCCCTTCGTCATTGGCTTTGCCAATGTCGTGGCGGCGCAGCTCTACGGCGATGGCTGGAATTTTGTCGTGGTTTGCGGCCTCGTCGGAGTGCTGGCGATCGTCATCGGCGGGCTGAACGGACTGATCTCGCGCAGTCTCGACATCCAGCCACTCATCGTCACCCTCGGCATCGGCATGATCGTGCAGGGATTGGTGCTGCTGTGGACGGCCGGCTTCCCGTCCGGCTCCGCGCCGCAAGCGGTTTCCAGCTTCGTGTCGATTGGCGGATCGGCCGGACCGCTGCCGGTGCCGTGGCTGGTGCCGAGCCTGGTCGTTCTGGCGGCGCTCGTCGTGCTGGTGCTGGAGCGGACGCCCTATGGGCGGCGGCTCTATGCGCTCGGCAGCAATCCAGGTGCGGCACCGCTGGCGCTGATCGATCCGGTGCGCATGTGGGTGATCACCTATGCGGCAAGCGCCTTCTTCGCCGCCGTGGCGGGCGTGCTGCTGCTCGGCTTCACCGGCTCGGCCTATGGCGATGTCGGCCAGCCCTATCTGTTCCAGACCATCGCAGCGGTGGTCGTCGGGGGCGCCGCACTGGTCGGCGGCCGCGGCAGCTATCTCGGCACGATCGCCGGCGTGTTGGTGCTGACCGAAATCAATACGCTGCTGATCGGCCTCGGCTTCCAGCCCTCGGCGGTGCAGGCAGCGCTTGGCCTCATCATCGTGCTGTTGGTATCCCTCTATGGCCGCGAGCGGCACGTCTCGACGACGATCTGAGGAGACTTGTGGCAGATCCGGTTATTCGAGCCGCCATAGCTTGCGGGCATTCGCGGACAGCAGCCTGTCGCGTTCATCGACGCTGCAACCGGCAAGCAGCGCATGGGTCGCCGCCACCCAGGTCGACAGGCCGCCGCCAAGCGTGCAGACCGGCCAGTCGCTGCCCCAGACGACGCGGTCCCAGCCGAACGCACCGATTGTGTGTTCGACGTAAGGCCTAAGCGTCTCGACCGTCCAGCTGCCGGCATCGGCATAGGCGACGACACCGGAAATCTTGGCCATGACGTTCGGGCGCCGCGCGATCTCGCTCATATGTTCTCGCCACGGATGCTCGGCTCCGCCCTTGATATCGGGCACGCCGCAATGGTCGAGGACAAACGTCACATCGGGCGCCAGGTCGGCCAGCGCGATTGCTTTCGGGATCTGGTGCGGCAGCACGACGAGATCGAAGGTCAGGCCGGTGCCGCCGAGCCGCTTGATGTTGCTCCGAAACAGCGCGCCCTCCGAAAGCTCGTCGGGCATCACATGCAGTACGCGGCGGAAGCCCTTGACGAAAGGGGTTGCCCGCTGGCGCTCGAGATAGGCCGGAAAATCCGCCTCTTCGGGTCGGCAGGATGCGATCACTCCGGCCAGCATGCTGCCGGGTTGTCGCGACAGCCTTTCGACACGAGCGGTCTCGGCCTCGATCTCTGCGGGATCGACATCGACCTCCATATGCAGCACGCGTTCGACGCCGACACGCTGCGCCTCAACGGCGTATTCCTCATAGGAGAAATCGCGGTTGAGCGCCGGCACGCTTGAGAGCCAGGGATAGCGCAAGGCCGAGCGATCGATGAGATGCAGATGGGTATCGATGATCATGGCGGCTCCTCCTCATGGCTGTTTCAAATCATCTCACGGAGGAATTCTTCATTCAAATAAGAATTCATGCCGATGAGCCGACCGCTGATCCAGCGAGATGCGATAGCTTTTCACACGTTGCCAGCAACAGTTCGATCGTCCTAGTGATGTCGGGCGCGGAAGGCGCGTTGACTACGGTGATGTAGGGAATCGACAGCGCGGCGATCGCCTTGCCATCGGAACTGCGCACCGGAGCGGACAGGTTGAAGACGCCGGCGGTCTGCATCGAAGCCATCATCTCGTATCCGCGGTCGCGGATCTGGTCGAGACGGGTGAAGAACTCGGCCGATTGCGCCGTCTTGTCGGTGCTGCGGACGTGTTCCGATATCATCATCTGCCGCTCTTCCGGTGAACGGAAGGCGAGCAACACATGCCCCGAACCGGTGTCGAAAAGGCTGATGTGGGAACCGACCCGGATCGAAATCCCCCAGTAGTTCGGCGCCTCCTGCTGACCGATGACAACGGCGGAACCACGATCGAAAACAACGAGTTGGTTGGCCTGCTGCGATGTCTCGGCAAGTTCGCGCATCAGCGGCGTGGCGTAGGAAACCAACCGCCGCACCGGAGCGTGCAACTGCGCTAGGCCGAACAGCTTGAGCGTCAGCGAATAGCGGTCGCCGTCGAGGCGCGTGACGTAGCCGCGCCGCACCAGCCGGTCGAGCATGCGATAGAATTCATTGGGACTACGGTCGAGTTTCTTGGCGATTTCGGCCTGCGTCAGGCCACCGTCGACGCCCGCCAGCAGTTCGAGGATGTCGAGCCCCTTGTCGAGCGCCGGCGCGCGATAGCGCTCGTCTTCGCTGTCGTCCATGGCTCATCCCTCCAGTGAATTTCACCCTTCATATACGCAGGAACGTGCTCGACGGAAACAAATTTCGCCTTGACGTATCCGTGAATGTTTTGTTTGTATATGAATGTAGCACTTCTTGTCATCAGACGAGTTGCGGTCGCCGCGGAGGCGGCACCAAGGGAGGATACCAATGAACAGACTGCTTTCCGGCGTGTGCGCCGGTGCATTGTTGCTTGCGTCAGGTGCAGGCGCGGCGCTTGCCGGCGACCTGCCCGGCAAGTTCGAAGGCGTGACCGTCGACGTGAAGCTGATCGGTGGCCAGCAATATGAAAAGCTCTACGAGCGCATTCCCGAATGGGAGAAGGCGACCGGCGCCAAGGTCAACATCCTGACCAAGAAGAACGGCTTCGACATCGACAAGGAGCTCAAGTCCGACATCGCCTCGGGCAGCACCAACTGGTGCGTCGGCTGGAACCATTCGTCGTTCGCGCCGCAATATACGAGCCTGTACACAGACCTTAGCAAATTGCTGCCCAAGGCAGAGATCGACGCCTTCGTGCCGTCGACGATCACATCCGCAACCATCGACGGCAAGCTGGAGATGCTGCCGCGCGCGCAGTTCGACGTTTCGGCGCTCTACTACCAGAAGAGCCTGTACGGGAACGCCGACAACAAGACCAAGTTCAAGGCGAAATACGGCTATGACCTGGTGCCGCCGGACACCTGGAAGGAAGTCACCGACCAGGCCGAATTCTTCGCCAACCCGCCCAATTTCTACGGCACGCAATTCGCCGGCAAGGAAGAGGCGATCAACGGCCGCTTCTACGAGATGGTCGTCGCCGAGGGCGGCGAGTACCTCGACAAGGACGGCAAGCCGGTCTTCAATTCCGAGGCCGGCATCCGGGCGCTCGACTGGTTCGTCAACCTCTACAAGGCCAAGGCCGTGCCTGCCGGAACCACCAACTACCTGTGGGACGATCTCGGCCAGGGCTTTGCTTCGGGCACCGTCGCCATCAATCTCGACTGGCCGGGCTGGGCCGGCTTCTTCAACGATCCGAAATCGTCGAAAGTCGCCGGCAATGTCGGCGTCAAGGTTGCGCCGAAGGGTTCTTCAGGCAAGCGCACCGGCTGGTCTGGTTTTCATGGCTTCTCCGTGACCGAGAACTGCCCGAACAAGGAGGCCGCGGCTTCCCTAGTGTGGTGGCTGACCAACGAGGACAGCCAGAAGCTCGAAGCCGCCGCAGGTCCGCTGCCGACCCGCACGGCCGTGTGGGACTGGGACCTGAAGCAGGCCGAAAACGATCCTTACAAGAAGGAGGTTCTCACCGCCTTCCAGGAAGAGGCCAAGCACGCTTTTGCCGTGCCGCAGACGCCTGAATGGATCGAGATTTCGAACGCCGTCTATCCCGAACTGCAGGCGGCGATCCTCGGCGACAAGACGTCCAAGCAGGCACTGGATGACGCCGCCGCCAAGGCGACGCAAATCCTCCAGGACGCCGGCAAGCTCTAGTAGCGGTTCCCAGGGCTGCCTCCCCCATTAGAAAATGGGGGAGGCGATCGCGTTTCGCTGGACGCCAGCGGTTTACGCTGATCCTTCGCCCCGGGCCCGCGCACTGCCGTCCAATGCAAACACCTCAAGGATTCTGATGAAGGGCTTCAAGCCATCCGCGCCATTCCTGCTGCTGCTTCCGGCCATGATCGTGCTGGCGGCAGTGGTCGTGGTGCCGCTGCTTCTGTCGCTTTATTCGAGCTTCACGCCGTTCCGCCTGACGCGGCCCGAGACATTCTACGTCTTCATCGGCATCCGGAATTATCTTTCGATCCTGTCCAACACCGATTTCTGGTGGGCCTTCGGCCGCACTGTGCTGCTGCTGACCATCGCGCTCAATCTCGAAATGCTGCTTGGCCTTGGCCTCGCCATGCTGGTCGAGAAGGCAACGCGCGGCCAGCGCATCCTGCGCACGCTGATGATGTTCCCGATGATGTTCTCGCCGATCCTCGTCGGCTTCCAGTTCAAGTTCATGTTCAACGACAATATCGGTCTGGTGAACAATGCCCTGCAGTCGCTCGGCATCACGCAGGACGCCATACCGTGGCTGATCGAAGGCCATCTCGCCTTCATCGCCATTTCGATCGCCGAGATCTGGTCGTCGACGGCGATCTTCGCCATCCTGATCCTCGCCGGACTGCTCGCCATGCCCAAGGAGCCGATCGAGGCGGCGCGGGTCGACGGTTGCACGCCATGGCAGACGTTCCGCTATGTGACGTGGCCGTTCGTCATGCCGTTCGCCTACATCGCCATGACCATCCGCTCGCTCGACGTCGCGCGCGCCTATGACATCGTCAAAATCATGACCGATGGCGGACCGGCGGGCCGCACCGAGCTGTTGTGGACACTGGTGGCACGCACCGCATACAGCGACGGGCGCATGGGCATGGCCAACGCCATGGCCTATTTCTCGATCCTGCTGTCGATCGCCTTCACCGTCTATTTCTTCAACAAGCTCGCCGCGGCGCGCACGCAAATCGGTGCTGAGTGGTGAAGATGGACGAGAACTCTTCCGCCCGCCTCAAGCGCCGGCTGCTGGGCGTCGTCTATCGCATCGGCCTGTTCCTGGCGATGCTGACCATCTGCTTGCCGGGCCTATGGATCGTCCTCTCGTCGCTGCGGCCGGCGGTCGAGATCATGGCCAAGCCGCCGGTGTGGATTCCGCAGGAAATTTCGTTCGACGCCTATATCGCGATGTTCAGCGGCATCGGCAAGGGCGGCATCCCTGTCATCGAATATTTCCGCAACTCGCTGATCATCTCGGTGACCTCGACGGTCATTGCAGTGGCCATCGGCATGGCCGGCGGCTATGCCTTCGCGCGCTACCGCTTCCGCGGCAAGTCGAGCGTCTTTCTCGGCCTGATGCTGACGCGCACGGTGCCTGGCATCGCGCTGTCGCTGCCGCTGTTCTTCCTTTATGTGCGGCTCGGCATCATCGACACGCATTTTGGGCTGATCCTTGCCTATGTCGCGCTCAATGTGCCGTTCACGATCTGGCTGATCGACGGATTCTTCCGCCAGGTGCCCAAGGACCTCGCGGAGGCGGCACAGATCGACGGCTGCACGCGCTGGCAGGCATTCTGGCAGGTCGAGTTTCCGCTCGCCGGGCCGGGTATTGCGTCGGCCGCGATCTTCGCCTTCCTGACCTGCTGGAACGAGTTCGCGCTGGCCTCGCAACTGACCCGCTCGGTGAGCGCCAAGACGCTGCCGGTCGGCCTGCTCGACTACACGGCCGAGTTCACCATCGACTGGCGCGGCATGTGCGCGCTGGCCGTGGTTATGATCATTCCGGCGCTCACCCTCACCTACATCGTCCAGAAACACCTAGTCGGCGGCCTGACCTCCGGTGCGGTGAAAGGCTGATCCAATGGCAACCGTTACCCTCACCAAGCTGACCAAGCGCTACGGCAATATCGGCATCGTGCACGGCATCGATCTCGAGATCGCCGACCGCGAATTCATCGCGCTGGTCGGCCCCTCCGGCTGCGGCAAGTCGACGACACTGCGCATGATCGCCGGGCTGGAAGAGATCAGCGCCGGCTCGATCGAGATCGGCGGGCGCGTCGTCAACGATCTGCCGCCGCGGTCGCGCAACATCTCGATGGTATTCCAGTCCTATGCGCTCTACCCGCACATGACGGTGCGCGAGAATCTCGGCTTCTCCCTGAAGATCGCAGGTGCTGCCAAGGAAGATATGGATCGTCGCGTCGCCGAGGCCTCGGCCATTCTTGGCCTCGACACGCTGCTCGACCGACGCCCCTCGCAACTCTCCGGCGGCCAGCGCCAGCGCGTCGCCATGGGCCGGGCCATCGTGCGCGACCCCGATGTGTTCCTGTTCGACGAGCCCCTCTCCAATCTCGATGCCAAATTGCGCACGCAGATGCGCACCGAGATCAAGAAGCTGCATGCCAAGGTGCAGTCGACGGTGATCTACGTCACACATGACCAGGTCGAGGCGATGACGCTTGCCGATCGCATCGTCATCATGCGCGACGGTCATATCGAACAGGTCGGCACCCCCGATGAGGTCTTCCGGCGGCCGGCGACGCGTTTCGTTGCCGGCTTCATCGGCTCGCCGCCGATGAATTTGCATGAGGCGACGATCGATGACGGCAAGCTGGTTTTCGCCAGCGGCGAAAAGCTGCCGCTGCCCGGCCAGTTCAAGGCCAATGTCGCGACCGGGGACAAGGTCGTGTTCGGGCTGCGGCCAGACGACATCTATCCGACCGGCCACGGGATCAGCTCCGGTGGCGCTGCCGACGTCCACCAGATCGAACTGCCGATCACGGTCACCGAACCGCTCGGCAACGAGACACTGGTGTTCGTCGAATTCAATCGCGAAGACTGGGTTTCGCGGATGCTGAACCCGAGACCACTGCGGCCGGGCGAGCGGGTCGCCATGAGCCTCGACATGTCACAGGCGCATCTGTTTGCCACTGAGACCGGAAAGACATTGCGGAGCTGATCGGCATGGCCAGAATCGAGAAAGTCGAATTGCGAATGGTGGACCTTGTGCCCAAGGTCAAGCGCACGGACGCGATCCAGAGCTTCGTCAGCCAGGAAACGCCGATCGTCACGATCACCGATTCCGACGGCGCGGTCGGTACCGGTTACAGCTACACGATCGGCACCGGCGGCTCGTCGGTGATGCGGCTTCTCTCCGATCATCTGGCGCCGCGGCTGATCGGCCGCGACCCCGACATGATCGAGGCGATCTGGCACGACCTCGAATTCGCCACGCATGCCACGACGATCGGCGCGATCACCGCAATCGCGATCGCCGCGATCGATACCGCGCTGTGGGATCTGCGGGCCAAGAAGCAGAACCTGCCGCTATGGAAACTTGCCGGCGGCGCCAAGGATCGTTGTCCGCTCTACACCACCGAAGGCGGCTGGCTGCACATCGAGACGCAGGCTCTGGTCGATGACGCGCTGGCCGCCAAGGCCAAGGGTTTTCGCGGTTCGAAGGTGAAGATCGGCAGGCCGCATGGATCAGAGGATCTTGCCCGCCTGTCGGCGGTGCGCAAGGCGGTCGGCGATGGCTACGAGATCATGACCGATGCCAATCAAGGGTTTTCGGTCGACGAGGCGATCCGGCGCGCCGCGAGACTGCGCGAACTCGACCTCGCCTGGATCGAGGAGCCGCTGCCAGCCGACGACATTGACGGGCATGTGCGATTGTCGAACTCGACGCCGACGCCGATCGCCATTGGCGAGTCACTGTATTCCATCCGCCATTTCCGCGAATACATGCAGAAAGGCGCCTGTTCGATCGTGCAGGTCGATGTCGGCCGCATCGGCGGCATCACGCCCTGGCTCAAGATCGCCCATGCGGCGGAGGCCTTCGACATCCCGGTCTGCCCGCATTTCCTGATGGAACTGCATGTCAGCCTGACATGCGCTGTTCAGAACGGCAGGTATGTCGAGTACATTCCGCAGCTCGACCAGTTGACCGGCAAGCATATGCGCATCGAAGATGGCCAGGCGCTGGCACCCGACGAGCCAGGCATCGGGATCGATTGGGACTGGGACGCGGTCAAGGCCATGAGCATCGCCGAATTCACCACGGCGATCACGAAGTAGAGGAACGAACATGCAGCGGATGGGGATGGTTCTGGGGCTAAAGCCTGAAAAGGTCGAGGAGTATGTCCGCCTGCACGCCGCCGTCTGGCCCGACGTGCTGACCATGATCTCGGCCTGCAACATCAAGAACTATTCGATCTACCTGAAGCGGCCGGAGAACCTGCTGTTCAGCACGTTCGATTACCATGGCACCGACTACGAAGCCGACATGGCCAAGATGGCGGCCGACCCGAAGACACAGGAATGGTGGGCGGTCTGCATGCCTTGCCAGGAACCGCTGGCGACACGCAAGGAGGGCGAATGGTGGGCAGCGATGGACGAGGTCTTCCATCATGACTGAAGGCGGTTTCGACCCTGCCTTGCTCGTCCAGTCCTGGCCCAAACCTTCGACGCCCCGGCCGGTCGTCACCTTCGGCGCCGGATCGATCGTCGGCGATGCGCATTTCCCGGCCTATCGGAAGGCCGGCTTTCCTGTCGCCGGCCTCTACGACCCCGACCACGCCAGAGCTGAAAAACTGGCCAGCCAATGGGGTGTGACAGCCTTTCGCTCGGCGGAGGAAGCGGCCGCTGTCGAGGGTGCGATCTTCGACCTCGCCACGCCGCCCTCACGTCACGCCGATGTGCTGAAATTCTTGCCCGATGGCGCGGTGGCGCTGATCCAGAAGCCGATGGGCAGCAACCTCACTGAAGCAACCGCAATCCTTGAGATCTGCCGCGCCAAAAAGCTCCATGCGGCAGTGAACTTCCAGCTACGCTTCGCGCCCATGATGCTGGCGCTCAAGGACGCCATCGCTAAGGGCTGGCTCGGCGAGGTCGTCGACTTCGACGCCTGGCTGGCGCTGGCGACACCGTGGGAACTTTGGGAGTTCCTGCTCAAGGCGCCGCGGGTCGAAATCGCCATGCATTCGATCCACTATCTCGATCTGATCAGGCAGTTGCTTGGCGACCCCAAAGGCATCCATGCCAAGACGCTTGGCCATCCCAACCATAAGGTGGCGCAGACGCGCACCAGCGCTATTCTCGACTATGGCGACACCGTGCGCTGCGCCCTGTCGATCAACCACGACCACAAATTCGGACGCCGGCACCAGGCCTGCGAGTTCCGCATCTGCGGCACCGAGGGCGCTGCCTATCTCAAGCTCGGTCTCAACCTCGATTATCCCACAGGTGAGCCCGATGTGCTGGAGATCTACCCCAAGGGCGGAACGGACTGGATCGCCGTGCCCTTGGCCGGCGAGTGGTTTCCCGATGCCTTCGTCGGCCGCATGACCAATGTCCAACGTTTCGCGGCCGGAGAAGATGCTACGCTGATCAGTCCGGTCGAGGATGCGTGGAGCACGATGGCGCTGGTCGAGGCCGCCTATCGGTCGAGTGCGGCACCGGCGACGCCGATCGCGGAAAGGCCCTGATGGAACAGATCCAGTATTTCGAGGACTATGAGATCGGCTCGTCGCGTCTCACCAGCGGCCGTACCGTCACCGAGACCGACTTCATAGTCCACGCCGGCCATACCGGCGATTTCTTTCCGCATCACATGGATGCCGAGTTCATGAAGACGACGCCGTTCGGCCAGCGCATTGCGCATGGCACGCTGGTGTTTTCCGTCGGCATCGGCCTGACGGCAACCATCGTCAACCCGGTCGCTTTTTCCTATGGCTATGACCGTCTGCGCTTCATCAAGCCGGTGTTCATCGGCGACACGATCCGCACGCGCACCACCATCGCGGCCAAGGAAGACGATCCCAAGCGGCCGGGTTCTGGACGAGTGATCGAACGCTGCGAAGTGATCAACCAGCGCGGCGAAGTCGTGCTGGCCGCCGACCACATCTACATTGTCGAACGCAGGCCCGCGCAGGGCTGAGACTCACCACCGTCTATGAGACGGTGGCCCAACCGGCATGAGGACCCGAGCCACGCCTCAAACTAGGATTTTCGCGACAGGCCATCTTCCCTGATCGCGCTGACCAGCGTCTCGCTTCCTTCGCGAAGATGCTGCCTCAGGATGACTATGGCCTTGTCGCCCTTGCGCCGCCGGCAGGCAGCCAGCAGATCGCGGTGCTCCGTCTGCGAGCGGTTGCGATAGTCCAGGTTCGACAAAAGGATGCGGACGTAACGATCGGCCGCATTGTGGTGCGCCTCGATCAGGCCGAGCAATCGATTGTTGCCGCAGGCATCGTAGAGAGCCAGATGAAAGGCCCTGTTCAGCGCGCCCCATCGGCCGACATTGCGCTCCGCGTCGATCTGGTCGAGCACCTGTTCCGCCTCATCGAGCTTCACGCCGGATAGGCTGGGTACTGAGAGCCGAAGCGCCTCGCTTTCGAGCAGCTCGCGCAGCGCGTAGATTTCACTGATCTCGGCGCTGTCCATCCGCGCGACCTGCGCGCCCTTTGTCGGATGGATGGAAACAATGCCCTCGGCCTCCAGCTGGCGAAGGGCATCACGAATGGGCATGCGACTGAAGCCGAACTGCTCGGCCAGTTCGTCCTGGCGCAGCGGAGTGCCCGCCTTTATGGTTCCATTGGCAATGGCCTCGCGCAAGACATTCGCGATTTGCTCGGCCACGGTCCGCGGCCCCTGCATCAAGCTTTCCGCAAATCCTCGCAATCGATGCTCCCGTTTCACGCAGCAGCGAGCCTAACGGAAAACCCGCTTTGTGGATATAAGTATGCCCGTATACTCATCGCTTTCGCCCGAATGGCCGGGAAAGCGCTCGGTGTCGCAAGAGCTGCCGGTCTCCACAACAGGCACAGTCCGATGCCTGTGATGTGAAGCGGTTGTCCGAAGTACGGCCAAGCCGGGTCGCCCAGCCTTCAGCCAGTCTGCGGCAGGTCAAGCGCGGAGCGCACCCGGCCGACACCACGCTTGTAGAGCATCGCACCTTGGGCAGGAGCGAGCAGATCGTCATGCGGCGTGAAGTCCACGATGCGCTTGTTGAAGGCGACCTCCCCGCACCCGGGAGCCAGGCAGTCGAGTTTTCCTTTCGGACATGAACTGAACTTGCAGAGTCGGCCCAGGTAATTGTCGCTGCCGGGTTCGATCAGAAAAACATCCAACTGGTGATCGGCAACGCTGATCCCTGTTCCCTTCTCAAAGGCCTCGCGCAGGGCAAGCGCGGCGGCGCGGCGCAGTTCGCCGAGGCGTTCCTGCGAGTCGAGCCAGAGTGCCAGATCGAGATCGCTGCATTCATGCCAGACCTCGATCCGTTCGCGCCGGAATTCGCTGAAGCGCGGCACCTCTTTCCAAAGCGGCTTCGCGACGGAGCCGATAACGGCCACCGCCCCCACCTCGCGGAAGCGCGTCCAGGCATCGGTGACGACATCAGCCGCCGCGCGGAACTGCCGCTGGCGTTCCAGCATGTAGCGATTTTGCTCGTCAATCGCCGCGCGCCGCATGTCAGGCCAACAATTTCATGAAATTGCGCTTGCGGCCGAAGCGGTCCTTCACATCCGCCAGATACGCGGCATGTTCGGATGCCATGCGCAGGCCGGCCATACGGCCGATCAAGACTGCCGCTTCCGCATAGGCATCGTTGCCACCAAACTGGGCCAGCTGGTTGACGCGTTCCGCGTAAATCTTCAGGGCCTCACGCGGATGCGTGACTTCGCTGGCCTGCGCAAGCTTCTCCTTTAGCCCCCCGGAAGCGCCGTGTTCGCGCGTATGTGCCCACGCCAACTCAAACTGCTTCTCCTCAATCAGGATGCTGATAAGCAGATCGGCCGGATAATACCAGGTTGACGGCTTCTCGCGCGCCAGTCTGGATTGGAGACGCTCGATCGCGCGATCGCGCGCCTCCTTGCCACCCGACTTGCACAGCCGTTGATACAGTCCGAGGCTCGGCGCCTTCTCGAATGCGCGCCACAGATGCGCTTCAGCGTCCGCATCGCGACCGGCTGCGGTCAGCAGGTCGACTGCAAAGAAAACGAGCTGCTCGTCAGGTCGGTCATCCTCGAACATCCACAGGCCATCCTCGGCCCAGCGCAAAGCCTCTTCCGCACGACCTTGCGAGAGGCAGAATTTGGCGATTTGCAGATAGGCTTGCTGTGAGGACAGATGCTTGGCGCGAAGCGCAATGCGCGCCTCCACGTCGCCATCGCGTTCGGCAAAGAAGTCGAGGATTTCCTGGAGCCTGAAATGGTCCCCAGACAGTATGTGACCCGCCCGGTTCCTGCTGGCGGTCGCGGGCAACTCATCCCAAGCCTCGGTGGCAAGGCGACGGTATTCAGCCAATCCTTCCTCGCCGAGGATGTCGCCATAGACCCCGGCCGCGCCAGCAAAGGTGTCGTATTCACCGTTCATCTCGCGTGCGAAAAGGTCACGCGCCAGGGACAAGGGTTCGCGAGGCGCCTCCAAGGCAGCGTTGCAGTGAATTTCGCATGCCCGTTCGAGAAGTGGGGCGCAATGGCCATCGGAATCGTCCACGCCCTCGATGGCAGCCTCGATCCGATCGACGGCTCGCATAGCGAGCCGCATGACGATGCCCGCATGCTTGCTCGAGACCGAGGCGATCACGTCGAGCGCCTCGTCCACGCCTTGGGCCCAGTCAGGCACCTCGCGGTAGTCTATGAAGCCATTCGTGGCGGTTGCGCCGTCAATCATCTTGCCGAGACGCGCCTCGAGAGTCCTCTCGTCACCATGTGTAGCGAGCGCGGCCATTTCGAGCTTACGCAACAGGATCGGGTCGCGCTCGGCAAAATCCATGATCATCTCGACGAGTGTCGCGATGTCCTTGCTCTCCAGATGTTGGCGAATGCCCGCGAAGACGTCGAGGCTTTCCGCTTCAGCGTCGCTGACTACCGCATTTGCCGCCAGCGCTGTTGCCACCAAATGCTTGCAATAGCCCCAATCCTCGAAGGCGCGGCAGGAACACGTGCCGTCGACCGACTCTGCACGCCCCATCAGCTCAACGCGATAGTCCTCCGTGCCGGCAACCTGCGCCAGCACGCGCTTCGACCCGACGGTCAGCAGTCGCACCAGCCCGTCACGCCAGTAGGCCTCGCCGCGCGAGTACACCTTGCTGCCGACAAGGTCGCGCAGGGCATCGACATCGAAACGGGGTCGACTGTTCTTGCGGTTCATAGTGGCGGCTGGAGCCTCGAGTCAGCCGAGATGAGACGCAGGGCCTCGTCCAACGTAACGGTCGCGTGCAGCCGCCACCATGTTCCGGTGTGCCTGTGCCACATGAGGTCGAACCGGGTCTCGGCGAGATGCTCCTCCGCATGGTCGAGCCGGGCGAAGGGAGCGTTGAATTCTTCACCTTCATCCGAACGGTAGCGCGCGGAGAAACCGTATTTGCTTCCTCGCCACTTGCCGAAAATGTCTAGCGGATAGTCGAGCCGATTCGGCCGGCCGTGGATGAACCGTGGCTTCAGAACATCGGCGATGAAACGCTCGCAGTCGGCGGCGATGGCCAGCTTCTCGCCGGCCGAAAGTTTCTTGACCCACACCATCGCGTTCCCGCTATCGCCGCCAAGAGCGCTGTGGTGCTACCCTCAGCCATGCGGCTATCGCCGTTTATGATAATCGACCGATCCGGTGAGGCAATCCTTTTGAGGCAAGATGCCTCCGAATTTGCGGGAACTGCCTGATGGTCTCTTCGCATTCGGCGGCTGCGGATCTTTCAGCCAACTCCTCTCACACCAGCCATTCTCTCACCCCCGGGCGAGAAAGAACCGCGCGCATCCGCTCTTCGGCGTCGGCAACAGCCAGCGCCATCGGCGCGCGGGTCGGGCCGCAATCGACGCCGATGACGCGGAAGGCCGCTTTCATGCCCGGCAGGACGCCGGTTTCCAGCAGCACCTCGACGAAATCCTGCGACACCATCTGCAGCACTTTCGCCCGTGCCAGATCGCCGGCGCGGATCGCCTGGTCGATCGCCACGTACAGTCTGCCGAGCAGATTGTAGGTGGTGCCGATGCCGCCATCGGTGCCGAGCATGCCGGCGGCGGCATAGATCTCGTCGAAGCCGTAGTAGAACAGTTTTTGCGGCTGCCGCTTGCGCAGCAATGAATATTTGAACAGGTCGGTGGAGGTGAATTTGATGCCGACGACATTGCCGAGATCGAGCAGCCGGACCAGGAGGTTGAGCGGCAATGGCCGGCCGGTGCGCAGGGGGATTTCGTAGACGATCAGCGGCAGATCCGTCGCCGCCGCCAGCCCCTGGTAGTAGCCAAAGACCTCTTCATCGGAGAATGGATAGGAATGCGGTGGCAGCGCCGACAGCGCGTGATAGCCGAGCTTTTGCGCCTGCCGTGCCAGGCGGATGGAATCGCGCAGGTTCGGCATGCCGACATGGGCAATCAGCCTGGTACCGCTGCTTGCAGCACTGGCGAACACCACCTCTTGCTGAGCCAGCAATTCGTCCACCGTAAGCAGGCCGGATTCGCCGCTGCTGCCGCCGACATAGAGCCCGGCCAGACCCTGGCGCAGGACATAGTCGTTGATGTTGCGCTGGCGCTGCGGATCGAACTCGCCGGCATCGCTCAGTCCGGTCATCAAGGCGGCATACATGCCCGCCAGTTTCTTGGTCATTTGGGGATCCTCAGTAGATTCAGAGATTTCATTGGGTTCCATCCCGGACAGATCGGGATGGAGGTTTTTTGTTTGACCATGGTCTTTTCCGAAAACCGGATTCCACTTTTCGGGATCATGGTCCATCGCCGGCACGGTGGCAGGCGACAAGATGCTGGCCAGAGATGGGCAAGCCGAAATCGCGCACCTCCGGCGTCACCCGCGTGCAGATGTCGCTCGCCAGGGGACAGCGCGGATAAAAATGGCAACCGGGCGGCGGCTTCGATGGATCGGGCACCGCACCGCCCAGCACGATGCGCTTGCGTGTTCCGCCGGCCTTGGGGTCGGGCACCGGGATCGCCGACAGCAGCGCGCGTGTATAGGGATGCAGCGGGCTGCCGAACACCATCGCCGTGGTGCCGATCTCGACGATCCGGCCCAGATACATCACCGCAACGCGGTCGCTGAGATAGCGGATCATCGACAAATCATGGCCGATGAACAGATAAGTCAGCCCGAGGCGCGCCTTGAGGTCGTCCAACAGATTGACGATCTGCGCCTGGATGGAGACGTCGAGCGCCGAGATCGGCTCGTCGGCAATAATGAATTTTGGATTGGCCGCCAGAGCGCGGGCAATGCCGACACGCTGGCGCTGGCCACCGGAGAGCTCGAACGGGTAGCGGTCGCGCAGCGCTTCCCGCAGGCCGACCAGCGCCAGCAATTCACTGACGCGGGTGTCGCGCGTCGCGCGGGTGCCGATCTTCTGGGCGCGCAGCCCCTCGCCGATGATGCGCCCGACGGTCATGCGCGGATTGAGCGAGCCGAACGGGTTCTGGAAAACTATCTGCATGTCGCGGCGGCGCTGCTTGAGCTGCTCGCCTGTCGCGCCTGCATAGTCCCTGCCTTCGAAGACGACACTGCCGGCGCTCGGACGCTCCAGGCCAAGCACGGCACGGCCGGTCGTCGACTTGCCGCAGCCGCTTTCACCGACCAGCGCCAGTGTCTCGCCGCGCAGCACCTCGAAGCTGACGCCATCGACCGCATGCACCGCGCCGACCTGCCGCCTGAGCACGCCGCGGCGGATGGGGAAATGCAGCTTGAGGTCGGAGACGACAAGCAGTGGTTCCTGCTTGGACGCCGCCGCTGCCGGAGCCGCGCCAGATGCGGCCGTCAGCGCACGTGGTAATCGCTCTACCTGTCGCCAGCGCCAGCATGCGGTGGTGTGGCCGGCGCCGACCATTTCCAGTGGCGGTTTCTGCTCGCGGCAGCGCGCCTCGGCATAATCGCAGCGCGGTGCGAAGGCGCAGAAGGTCGGCGGCAGGGTGACGTTGGGCGGCGCGCCCTTGATCGGCACCAACCTTGTGTTTGCCGCCGTCAGCGATGGAATCGAGTTCAATAGGCCGATCGTGTAGGGATGCGTCGTCGCCGAAAACAGTTCATCGACCGGCGCGCATTCGACGATCGAGCCCGCATACATCACCGCGACGCGGTCGACGAAACCCGCGACCAGGCTGAGATCATGGCTGATCCAGATGATCGCCATGCCGAGCTGTTTTTGCAGGCGGGCGACCAGCTCGACGATCTGCGCCTGGATGGTGACGTCGAGGGCCGTCGTCGGCTCGTCGGCGATCAGGATCGACGGCTTGCAGACCAGCGCCATGGCGATGCCGATGCGCTGCAATTGCCCGCCGGAGAACTGGTGTGGAAAGGCACGCATGCGCTGCGGCGCGTTGGCGATGCCGACCAGCGCTAGCATGTCGAGCGCCTGGCGCTCGGCCTGCGGCTGACTCAGGCCCTGGTGCTCTCGCAGCGCCTCGGTCAGCTGCAGGCCGATGGTCAGCACCGGGTTCAGCGACGACATCGGATCCTGGAAGATCATGGCGATGTCGCGGCCGCGGATCTGGCGCAATTCACTGTCTGATATGGCCAGGAGATCGCGGCCTCGAAACAACGCACGGCCGGAGGTGACCCGGCCGGGAGGCTTGCGGATCAGGCCCATCAACGTCTGCACGGTGACCGACTTGCCGGAGCCGCTTTCGCCGACGATGGCCAGCGACTCGCCTTCGGCAAGATCGAAGGAGACGTCGTTGACGGCATAGACGGAGCTGCCTTTGGGGCCGAATTCGACGCTTAGCCCTTGCACGGAAAGCACAGCTTGCTGCCCGATCCCCTTTGCTGCCCTGCCAACGGCAAGTGTGTCGGTGCCTGTCATTTGGCGCCCCCGCCCATGATGTGCTGCGGGTCGAGCGCGTCACGCAGGCCGTCGCCGACGAAGTTGATGCTGAGCACGGCCATCGCGATCATCGCGCCGGGCGGGATCCACATCCAGGGCTGGCTTTCCAGGATCGACAGCGTACGGGCATCACGCAGCATGTTGCCCCAACTGGCCGCCGGCGCCTGCGCGCCGAGGCCGAGGAAGGACAGCGAGGCCTCGAGCAGGATGACGGTGGCGACGTCGAGCGTGATCGCCACCAGGATCGGACTCAGCACGTTGGGCAATATGTGTTCGAGGATGATGACCGACGGCGGGGTGCCGAGCGAGCGCGCGGCGAGGATGAATTCCTGGTTGCGCAGCGCCAGGATCTCGCCGCGCGTCAGCCGGGCGATGGACGGCCAGCTGAGCAGGCCGATAACCACCATGGTGTTGAAGATGCTGGGGCCAACCACGGCGACGAAAGCGATGATGATGACCAGGCGGGGAAAGGTCAGCACCATGTCGATCAGGCTCATCAGCAAGAGATCGACCTTGCCGCCGAAATAGCCGGCAACGCAGCCGATGAAGATGCCTATTGCCGCCGAGATCGCGACGGCGACGAAGCCGACCGTCAGCGAGATGCGGCCGCCATAGAGTATGCGGGCAAAGATGTCGCGGCCGGTGCCGTCGGTACCGAGCCAATGCATGCCGCCGGGCGGCTGGTTGCGGCCGCGCAGGTCGATGTCGTTGGGGCCGTAATGCGCGATCAGCGGCGCCAGCACGCAAGCGAGCACGATGGTGGCGAGCATGATCAGTCCAAGCGTCGCCAGACGGTGGTTGAGGAAGCGGCGCGCCGCCTCTCCCCACAGGCCGCGCGAGGCGCCGGCGGCAATCGTCATGTCGGCGGCGGTGACGTCAGTCATAGCTCACCCTGGGGTCGAGCACGCTGTAGGCAAGGTCGGTCGCAAGGTTAGCCAGCATGACGATGATGGCGGTGATCAGCACATAGCCCATGATCACAGGGCTATCCCTGTTGACCACCGCGTCGATGAACATCAGGCCGATGCCCGGCCACTGGAAGATCGTCTCGATCACCACCGAGCCGCCGAACAGCGTCGGCAAAGTGAGGCCGAAGACGGTGACCAGCGGGATCAAAGCGTTGCGCAGGCCGTGGCGCAGCGTGATCGTGCTTGGCCGCAGGCCCTTGGCCTTGGCGGTGCGCATATAGTCCTGGTTTAGCACTTCGAGCATGCCGGCGCGGGCGTAGCGCATGAAGATCGCGGCGCGAAACAAAGCGAGCGCTACGGCAGGCAGGATCAGGTGCCTGAGATTGTCGACGAACGAGAAGCTGTCACCGGCAGTGGAAATGCCGGACGACGGCAACCAGCGCAATTCCAGTGCAAAGACGTAGACGAGCAGCAGCCCCATGAAGAAATCTGGGATCGACACGCCGACAAAGCCGCCCAGCGTCAGCGAATAATCGGTCAACTTGTATTGCCTGAGCGCCGAGATCACACCCAGCGTCGTGCCGATGATGAAGGCGACGAGCAGTGCCACCCCCATCAGTTCCAGCGTCATCGGCAGGCGCTCGGCGATGATCTCGCCGACGCTGCGGCCATTGACGAAGGAGCGGCCGAGATTGCCGTGCAGGATCTGGCCGATCCAGTTGAGGTATTGGATGTAGAGCGGCTGGTCGAGGCCGAGCTCGCCGCGCCGCATCGCGATCAGCGCCTCGCTCGACGGCGCCTCCGCCGTGATCATCGCCAGCACGGCATCGCCCGGCATGGCATGCGCGATCACGAAGACGATGACGGTGACGCCGAACAGCACCGGGATGCTGAGCAGCAGCTTGCGCAAGAGATAGCTGAGCACCGGCTTCTCCTATCGCTGAAGGCGGCTGTTGAGGCGGTGGGTCACGAGGTTTCCAGAGCCTCATGACAAACCGATGAGGATGTCTACGCAGCGGCCTATTTGGCCACTTCCCACTTCTCGACTTCGTTGTAGACCGGGTGGTTGAAGATCACGAGCGGCTGCTCCTTGAAGTGCTGCGCCAGGCCAACGATGCGGTTGTTGAAAGCCAGCGGCCGCACCTCGTTCCACAGCCAGGCCTTAGGCAGCTCCTGGTTGAGGATGCGTGACGCCTCCTGATAGCTCTCGGCACGCACCGTGCGGTCGGCCGATTCCAGCCCCTTGTTGAACAGTTCATCGACCTTGGGATTGCAATAGCCCATGCTGAGTGGCTTTGCGCCGCAGACGACGACCGGCGAGCCGAGCGAGGGATCGAGCCCCATGCCATTGGCGAAAAAGCCCATCTGGAAGCTGCCGTCGGCATAGGTCTGGTTGATTGCCGCCGGATCGAGCAGGCGCGGCTGGATGTTGACGCCGACGGCGGCCAGATAGCTCTGGATGGCGGTGACGGTGTCGACATTCATCTGGTCGGAATAGTAGTAGATGAAATCGACCGGCTGGCTGCCGTCCCAGCCCGCTTCGGTGAGCAATTGCTTGGACTTGTCGGGATTGTAGTCGTAGGGCTCGAGATTCTTAGCGCGCGCCCAGTCTTGCGGAAAGAGTGTGTTCGACAGTTCGCCAGCGCCCTGCTTGACCGTATCGATGATGGCCTTGCGGTCGATGGCGTAGAGCATCGCCTGGCGCACCCGCACGTCGGCGAAGCGCTTGTTCTCCAGGTTGAACTGCAGATAGGTCGGCAGGCCGGCGGAGAATTTCGGCAGCACCGTCAGATAGTCGAGCTTCTGCAGCCGGGCGAGTTCGGAGATCGGCACGCCGCCGCCCTCATAAGACATGGCGTCGACCTCCTGCGTCTCGAGTGCGGCGATGATCGGCGGCACGTCCTTGTAGATCTGGTAGATGATGCGCTCGAGTTTCGGCGCGCCCAGGAAATAGTCGGGGTTGCGGTCGACCTCGACATACTGGTCGCTCTCGTATTTCTTCCAGATGAACGGTCCAGTGCCGACGCGGTTGATCCAGAAGGCGTTGCCCTTGACGTCCTGCGGCGCGACCTTGCCCAGTATGTGTTCCGGGAAGATGCTGATGGCGATAAGCTGCAACTCCACCCAAAGCGGCTTGGCGCTGTCGAGTTCGACCTGGACGGTCGTGTCGTCAAGCGCCTTGACCCCGGCAAGCGAGGAGGCCGAGCCATCTTGGAACGCCTTGTACCCGGCCACGGCCGAGAGCTTCTGCGCCCATGGCGAGTTGACTTTCGGGTTGGCGTAGAGGTTGAGGCTGAACACCACGTCCTTGGCTGTGAAGGGCGTTCCGTCATGCCATTTGACGGCGTGGCGCAGGCTGAAGACATAGGTCTTGCCGCCATCCGGCGTCTTCCAGCTTTCGGCCAGCATCGGCTGCACGCCATCGCCCGTCCATTTGATGTGGACCAGTCCCTGCAGCACGGTCTCATCGAGGCGGTGGCCGCAGGTGGTGTGCAGCGTTCCCATCTCGATGCAGCCGGTGCGCATGGCGGAACGGAACGTGCCGGCGCCCTCGGCTTTGGCAATCACTGCGGCAAACATCAGTGCCAGCGCCGGTACAAGACTCATCAGAAATCGTCTCATGGAATTCTCCTCCCATTGCTTTCCGCCGGTCGAAATCGGGGCGATGCCCCCTGCTCCTGGCCTGCTCCCGCGTCAGACCCTCACGTGTCGGGCCGACCGCCGCGCCATTGGCCGGCGGCGGTCTCCTCCAACCCTTCGGTTCCGCAAGTCCTCGCTTGCGGCGACTGGTCTAATAGCTTAAAAGGTAGACCATGCACAATATGCCGGTTCGAAAAAAATTGTCCGATGAAGTCCGCCTCCGCCTGGAGGAGATGATCCGCGACGAGGTCTATCCGGTCGGCGCCTCGCTGCCGTCCGAGCGCGACCTGATGTCGATGTTCGATGTCGGGCGCCCCTCGGTACGCGAGGCGCTGTTTGCGCTGGAGAAAATGGGGTTGGTGCGCATCAGCAGCGGCGAGCGGCCGAAGGTGACGCGGCCGACGTCAAAGAACATGCTGGAGCAACTGACGGGCACGGCGCATCTGTTGATGGACCAGCCCGACGGCATCGGTCATTTCGAGCAGTTGCGGCTGTTTCTCGAAGTCTCGATCGCGCGCCATGCCGCCGAGGTGGCAACGCGCGAACAGGTCGAGACCCTTGCGGCGGCACTTGCCGAGAACGAACGCGCCATCCCGCGGGCCCGCGCCTTCGCTGTCACCGATGTCGCGTTTCACCGGGTGCTGACCGCGATTCCCGGCAACCCGATCTTCCTCGCCGCGCACGAAGCGCTGGTGGAATGGCTAATCAACCAGCGCATCCACATGGCCAACACCGAAGTGGAAAACCGCAGGAGCTTTGCCGGCCATAAAGCCGTGTTCGAGGCCATCGAGCGGCACGACCCGGAAGCGGCCGGGCGGGCAATGCGCGAGCACCTGGAAAACGCCCGCCGCAAGTTCAATTCGGGCCTGGCGAAACCGGACTAGGCTCGCCCGTCTTCACGCTCGACCATCAGCCCGTTGCGCTGATCAACCAGCTTCTAGAGTTCGCTCCAATCTTTCGCGTCAGCCGCCGAAGCGCGGCTCCGCGACGCCCTTGATGCCAAGACCGGTGATGGCGAACAGGCTGCCGCCAACGAGCACCACCAGCAGATGTTCGCGGCATTGCGCAACCGGGATGCCGAGGCGGTCAGGGCCGCAGTCCGCGCCGATATCGACGCGGCATTCGACGTGCTGGTCGATCTTCTGAAGTAGCTTTCGGCCCCGGTCTCCGACGACCGATCACATCTCTTCAGGACAAATGCGCGGCGGCGTCATTGCTGACGCTTGCCTATTTGGTATGCTGGTATAATATGTACCTGACATAGCGTGTCTCTGGGAGGTTGCGCTGTGCTTGTGTGGCAAGCCAAGCCGATCGTGTTTTTGGGAGGAAATACCATGAGATTTGTAACTGTGGCGGCGCTCGCCAGCGCCGCAATGGTGGGTGTTGCCGTGGTGCCGGCAATGGCATCTGCGGATGCGCCGGTCATCGCGCTCGCCAACGCCTATTACGGGAACACCTGGCGGCACCAGATGGTGGAAGCGTTCGAAGCCTCTGCCAAGGAAGCCAAGGCCGCCGGTCAGATCGCCGACTATATCGTCATGAACGGCGATGGTTCGGTGGCGCAGCAAAACAGCCAGATCGCCGAACTGATCCTGAAGAAGGTCGACGTGCTCGCCGTCGACGCCGCCTCGGAAACAGCGGTCAATGGCATCATCGAGAAAGCCTGCAAAGCCGGCATCATCGTCATCTCTTTCGATTCGGTGGCCTCGGCGCCCTGCAACTACCAGCTCAATTTCGACTTCAAGGGCTACAAGGCAACCCAGGCCGAGGCTGTCTTCAAGATGCTCGGCCGCAAGGGCAACGTCCTGCAGGTGCGCGGCGTGAAGGGCTCGGCGCCCGACAACGACATGTTCAACGCGCAGCAGTCGGTGCTGGCGAAGTATCCCGACATCAAGGTGGTCGCGACCGTCTATGGCCAGGCGACCGCCTCGGTGGCGCAGGCGGCGATCGCCAATGTGCTGCCCAGCCTGCCGCATGTCGACGCCGTGCTCGGCCAGGGCGGCAGCGACGATGTCGGCATCGCGCAGGCCTTCGTCCAGTATGGTGGCGACTACGCCGGCAAGATGCCGATCATCGAGGGTGGCGGCGGCACCGACTTCGTCAAATGGTGGGCCGAGGAGAACGCCAAGAACGGCTACCAGACGGTGTCCATGAACACCACGCCGGGCATCGGCGGTGCTGCCTTCTGGCTCGGCCTGTCGCTGCTGAAGGGCGCCCAAGCGCCCAAGCTGATGATCATGCCGGTGGCGACGGTCGATGCCGGCAACCTCAAGGAATACGCCAAGCTGCCGGGCGGCCAGATCATCAGCCCCAGCTATTCGCTGGACTGGGTCAAGCAGAACCTGCTGAGCAAGTAACGCGGCCTATCGACCGGGCGCTGCCGAACGGCCGCGCCCGATCCTCACGGCCGAAGAAATGGAGGACGAATGTCCCAGTCTGCTGTTGCCGATCAGGACAGCGCCGCCGCCAAGGCGCTTGCCGCTCCGATACAGCAAAGTGTCGTTTCGCTCACCGGGATCACCAAGAGCTTTGGACCGACGCTCGCCAACGCAGGCATCGACCTCTGCGTCGCTGCCGGCGACGTGATCGGGCTGGTCGGCGGCAACGGCGCCGGCAAATCGACACTGATGCGTATCCTGTGCGGCGCGATGTGGCCGACACTGGGCTCGATTTCCTTCGCCGACGAACAGGTGAATTTCGCCGGCTACGGCACCGCCGAAGCGCAGCGGCGCGGCATCCGCATGGTGCATCAGGAGCTTTCGCTCTGCGCCAACCTGTCAGTCGCCGAAAACTTCTTTCTGGAGACACCTCAGGATGCGGCGACTCGACCGGGGTGGAGAACGGTTTACAGGGCTCGGGCTCGAGCGGCGCTCGACGCCGTCTTTCCAGGCAACGGCATCGATGCCGACGCCGAGGTCGGCCACCTCTCCATCGCCGAACGGCAGATGGTGGAGATCGCGCGTGCCGCGGCCACGCCCGGCGTCAGGCTGATCGTGCTTGACGAACCGACCTCGTCGCTCGATCTCGACCGCTCGAAACAGCTGCGCGCCTTCATTCGCGAGCGGGCAAAGGCCGGCCTTGCCTTCATCTTCATCAGCCACAAGCTGCAGGAGATCATCGACATCGCCACCGAGATCGTGGTGCTGCGCAACGGCCGCACGGCATGGCAGGGCCAGGTCGCGGACGCCTCGATCGGCAGGCTGGTGCAGTTGATGGGCGGCGATGCCAATCCGATCCATCAGCACGTCGTCTCCATCGCCTCCGCCCAGGACGTGCTGGTGCGGCTCTCCGGCCCGCTGACATCAGAACTCGGCCGCGACATCGATATCGTGCGTGGCGAGATCGTCGGGCTGGCCGGCCTCGAAGGCAGCGGCCAGAAGGACCTGTTGCATAGGATCTTCAGCCCCGGCCGCAAGCAAAGCTCGGCGGTCACAAGACATGCGCAGGCCAGCTTCATCGCCGGAGACCGGCAGAAGGAAGGCGTGTTCCCGCTGTGGAGCGTGCTCTCGAACATCAGTATCGGCGCACTGGCCCGCCGCCCGGCGCTGGGTCTGGTTTCCGATCGCGCCAATCGCGACATGGCCGCTGGTGCCGCCGGCAAGCTGCGGTTGGACGACAGCCGCTTCCAGTCCAACATCACCGAGCTCAGCGGCGGCAATCAGCAAAAGGCGCTTGTCGCCCGGGCGCTGGTCGCCGATACCCCGATCATCCTGCTTGACGACCCGACGCGCGGCGTCGACATCGCCACCAAGCAGGATTTCTACCGGCTGTGCAACGAGATCGCGCGCAGCGGGCGCGTACTGGTCTGGCATACGACCGAGGATGCCGAACTGCTGGCCTGCGATCGCGTGCTGGTCTTTGCCGGCGGACGCGTCGTCAGGGAACTTACCGGCGACGCGATCACGGAATCGGCTGTTGTCGGCGCGTCCTTCACCCAGCCGGCGGACGGGCTCGCCGCTCTCCGACACAAAGATGCGCCGGCGACGAAGCTTGGCCGCAGGCTGGTGGATGCGGCGCCCTTCATCGGCCTTGCCGCCGTACTGGCCGTGATGATCTCGGCCAATCCCGCCGTCGCCTCGATCTTCGGCCTCGATCTGCTGCTGATGCCGGCGCTGTCGCTGGCGCTGGTTACGGCGGCACAGATGTTTATCGTGGGCGGCAGCGAGATCGACCTCGGCGTCGGCGCCTTTGCCGGCCTCGTCAGCGTGCTCAGCGCCACGCTGCTCTACGACCAGCCATGGCTCGGCGCGCTGGCGCTGGCGGCGGCGCTCGCCGCCTATGCCGGGCTTGGCGGGGTGATCCAGGCACGCAAGATCCCGGCCATCGTCGTTACGCTCGGCGCCTCCTTCATCTGGGTTGGACTGGGCTATGCGCTGCAGCCGACGCCCGGCGGCGCCAGTCCGGAATGGCTGTCGGCGCTCTTCGGCTGGTCGCTCGGCTTCGTGCCCACCTCCATCATTCTCATCGCGGCCGTCGCGCTGACCGTCTTCGTCATCGACCGGCTGCCGCTTGGCGTGGTGCTGCGCGGCTTTGGCAACAACCCGACGGCGATGATCCGTTCGGGATGGTCGCCGACGCGCTATGCGCTGGTGCGCTATCTTATCGCCGGGTTGTTTGCGGGTGCGGCCGGCCTGTCGCTGACGGCGATCAACACGGCGAGCGACATCAACTCCGGCAATTCGTTCACGCTGCTCAGCGTCGCCGCCGTGGTGATGGGCGGCTGCTCGCTGCTGGGTGGCATCATCTCGCCGGTCGGCGCCGTTGCCGGGGCGGTGACGCTGTCTTTGATCGGCGCACTGCTCGGCACGCTGAACGTCAGCAGCGATTTCAACGCCGCGACGCAAGGCCTGATCCTGATCGCCCTTTTGACGCTTCGCAGCCTGACCGCCGACCGCAGGAGCGAACAATGAGCGCTCTGACCGCCTTCAGCCTCTGGTCGCAGAGAAACCGCTGGATCTGGGCGGCGATCGGCGTGCTGCTTCTGTGGCTTGTGCTGTCGATCGTCACCAACCGCTTCAGCCTGTCCAGCCTGTCGGGCATTATCTTGTCGGCGTCCTTCCTGACGATCGTCGGCATCGGCCAGATGTTCGTGGTGACGACTGGGCGCGGCAACATCGACCTCTCGGTCGCCTCGGTGATCACGCTCAGCGCCTTCGTCGCGCTGCTCACCATCAAGGGCCAGGATGCCAATCTCGCCATCGGCGTTGCCGCCGCGATCCTGCTCGGCCTTGCCGTCGGCGCACTCAATTCGCTGCTTGTCGTGGGGCTCGGCATCCCGGCCATCATCGCCACGCTGGCTACCGGCTATGTGCTGGCCACCGCGACGCTGCTGTCGAACCGGGCGATCTCGGGTTTCAGTGTCAGCCCGGCACTGAAATACTTGGCATCGGGCCGCATTTCCGGCGTGCCGATCATGGCGATCATCGCAATATTAGGCGTAGCGGCAACCTCCTTCGTGCTTCGCTATACGGTGTTCGGCCAGCTGTTGTCGGCGGTCGGCCAGAACCGCACCGCCGCGCGGCTCGCCGCCATCAGGACCGGCCCGGTGATCGCATCGGCCTTCATCATCTCGTCGGTGCTGGCGTCCCTCAACGGGCTGCTGCTCGGCGCCTATATTGGCGGCGCCTTCCTCGAAATGGGCCAGCCCTACCTCTTGCAGTCGATCGCCGCGGTGGTGCTCGGCGGAACGCTGA
The DNA here is from genome assembly GCF_040321735.1 of Mesorhizobium sp. M0293. NCBI lineage: Bacteria > Pseudomonadati > Pseudomonadota > Alphaproteobacteria > Hyphomicrobiales > Phyllobacteriaceae > Mesorhizobium > Mesorhizobium sp. M0293. The sequence continues at coordinate 11,598 of NZ_JAMYSA010000020.1, read as the reverse complement.
TCTTCGGCGGCTCGGCAACCGCCGTCGGCACCCTGTTCGCCAGCATTCTTCTTATTCTGATCGTGACCACCATGCAGATCATCGGCCTGCCTCCGGGCGCCCAGGACATCGTGCAGGGCATCGTCGTCATCTTCGTGCTTGCGCTTGCCGGACGACAGGCGATGACGCGGCGAGCGCCGGCCGAGCCGACAGGCAGCGACGGCGACGCGGCAGTGCCGGCGGGAAAGCGGCAGTCATGACCTGCACCGCATTCGCCATTATCGGATTGCCAAAATCTGGTAGTGTGATTATACCAGTTGATAAGTTAACGACGGGCGACACCGTCGGCTGAGATCAGGAGTAATGACCAGATGACAACGATTGCGCTGTTCGGTGCCGGCGGAAAAATGGGCTACCGCCTGTCGACCAATTTCCGCGGATCGCCCTACACGATACGCCATGTCGAGGTCAGCGAGGCCGGCCGCGAGCGACTGAAGACCGGACTGGGTTTCGATGCGGTCAGCGCCGACGAGGCGCTCAAGGGCGCCGATGTCGTGATCCTGGCCGTTCCGGACACGCATATCGGCAAGGTGGCTACCAGCATCGAGAGCAAGCTGGCACCGGGCACGATGGTGGTGGTGCTCGACGCGGCGGCACCCTTCGCCGGCCATCTGCCGAACCGGCCGGACCTCACCTATTTCGTCACCCACCCCTGCCATCCGCCGATCTTCAATGACGAGACCGACATGGCGGCCAAGAAGGACTATTTCGGCGGCGTCAAAGCCAAGCAGCATATGGTCAGTGCCCTGATGCAGGGACCGGAAGAGGACTATGCCAAGGGCGAGGCAATCGCAAAAATCATCTGGGCGCCGGTCATGCGCTCGCACCGCGTCACCGTCGAACAGATGGCGTTGCTGGAGCCTGGCCTCTCGGAGACGGTGTGCGCCTCGCTGCTGGTTATCATGAAGGAAGCCGTCGACGAGGTCGTGGCACGCGGCGTCGACAAGCAGGCCGCGCTCGACTTCCTGCTCGGCCATATGAACGTACTGGGCGCTGTCATTTTCGGCGAGACCAAGGGCGTGTTCTCGGACGCCTGCAACAAGGCGATCGAATTCGGCAAGCCGGTTCTGATGCGTGACGACTGGAAGCGCGTGTTCGAGCCGGAAGAGATCGCCGCCAGCATTCAGCGCATCACCTGAGACGCAGGTCCATCTTCTCGTCGGTTAGGGAGAAGGTACGCGCGCGCAAGCTACCTTTCAGGCACATATCACCTGAATTAGTGATTGACTCATCATACCAGTTGGCTTAGCTGTTCATGGCTTGGATCGACAAGGTTTCGCAGGGAGTACGAAGCCTGGGCGAGTGGAGGATGGCTGGGGAGCAACGATCCGCTGAGGGGAGCCGGCAAACGGCTCTTTAGCCCGAAAGCGATCCGCCGCCCGCGCTGCCTGACGAATTCGGATGCCGATAGAGGCCTTGGTTGACCAAGGTAATTTTTCAAACGGGAGGACTTCATGAAACTCACACGCAGAATGACGCTTGCGGCTTTCGCCGGCATGCTGGCGCTTGGCACCGCAGTTCCTGCCTACGCGGCGGATCTCATCGCCATCATCACGCCTTCGCACGACAATCCGTTCTTCAAGGCGGAAGCCGTCGGTGCCGAAGCCAAGGCCAAGGAACTCGGCTATGAGGCGCTGGTGCTCGTCCATGACGACGATGCCAACAAGCAGTCCGAGCTGATCGACACTGCGATCGGCCGCGGCGCCAAGGCGATCATCCTCGACAATGCCGGCGCCGACGCCACCGTCGCCGCCGTGCAGAAGGCCAAGGACGCAGGCATTCCGTCCTTCCTGATCGACCGCGAGATCAACGCCACCGGCGTCGCCGTGGCGCAGATCGTTTCCAACAACTACCAGGGCGCCCAACTCGGCGCGCAGGAATTCGTCAAGCTGATGGGCGAGAAGGGCAACTTCGTCGAGCTGGTCGGCAAGGAATCCGACACCAATGCCGGCATCCGCTCCAAGGGTTATCACGACGTCATCGACGACTATCCGGACTTGAAGATGGTTGCCCAGCAGTCGGCCAACTGGAGCCAGACGGAAGCCTATTCCAAGATGGAATCGATCCTGCAGGCCAACCCCGACATCAAGGGTGTCATCTCCGGCAACGATACGATGGCGATGGGCGCCTATGCGGCACTTGCCGCGGCGAACCGCAAGGATGTCATCGTCGTCGGCTTCGACGGATCGAACGACGTGCGTGACTCCATCACCTCCGGCGGCATCAAGGCAACCGTGCTGCAGCCCGCCTTCGCGCAGGCGCAGATGGCGGTCGAGCAAGCCAACGACTTCATCAAGAACAAGAAGTCGCCGGCCAAGGAAAAGCAGCTGATGGACTGCGTTCTGGTCAATGGCGACAATGCCGCCAAGCTGGAAACCTTCGCGCTGACCAACTGAGGCAGCGTGATTTGAATAGCGAGGGGCGAATCTTGGTTCGCCCCTCGCCGCCATTTTCCGTGGGCCGACCACGATGCTGAACAACAGGCCGCCATGCTGAACAACAAGCCGAACTGGCCGATCCTTGCCTTGATGGTCGGCATCAGCCTGACCGCCTGCAAGATCTTGCCGACAAAATCGGCAGACGGCGGCAATGCTCCCGCCTTCAATCCGGACAAGACGGTCGAAGAGATATGGGCGGCAAAGGTCGTGCCTTATCTCCAGCAGAAAGCCGGACCGTTTGCGGAGGTTCACACTCTGGCGACAACCGATGCCGCAGCGGCCGGCGCCAAATACGGCAATCCGAACAAGCAGGCGAACGCGCCGTGGACTTTCGCGGTTCGCCTGGAAGGCAAGATCGTCGCGGCGAATACGCAGTCGCGCGCGGCGACGGTCGACATCGATGTCGACGGCGACGGCAAGGCCGATGCGCGAGTGCAGATCGGACCAGCGGTGCGCGGTACCGCACTGCGCGACAGCCTGGACTTCATCCAGTTCAACGACTTCACCAACCAGATCGACTTCGCCCAGTTCGGCAAGGCGTTCAACAGCTACGCCGACAAGACGGTGCTGTCCAAGCTGCCGCGCGAAGCGCTGGAAGGCCGCACCGCCAAGGTGCTGGGCGCCTATACGCTGGGCAACGGCCAGGACCTGCCGCTGGTGACGCCGGCGGAGGCAGAAATCGGGTCGAAGCCATGAGCGCGGCCGCGGAGCGCGAAATCATCCTGAAACTGGAGGACGTCTCCAAGGTTTATTCCGGAACCGTTGCGGTCAAGCGCGCCAATTTCGAGGTGCGCAAGGGTGCGGTCAACGTGCTGGTCGGCGAAAACGGCGCCGGCAAGTCGACGCTGATGAAGATCATCGCCGGTGTCGAACGGCCGACTGCCGGCCGCATATTGCTGCAGGGCGAAGAGGTGTCCTTCTCGTCGTCCGGCGATGCGGTGAACCGTGGCATCGGCATGGTGTTCCAGGAGCTGAACCTGTTCGGCAATATGAGCGTCGCCGAGAACATTTTCGCCACCCGTGAAATCACCAACCGGTTCTGCAAGATCGACCGCAAGGAACAGGAGCGCCGCGCGGCGGAATTTCTAAAACGCCTGCAGGCCGGCATACGGCCCGACATGCTGGTCGAGGATCTGCGCATCGGCCAGCAGCAGCTGGTCGAGATCGCCAAGGCGGTCTCGCTCGACGCGCGCATCCTGATCATGGACGAGCCGACCTCGGCGCTGAGTGCTGCGGAGGTCGAGATCCTGTTCAAGGTGATCGCCGACCTCAAGGCGCGCGGCGTGGCCATCGTCTACATCTCGCACCGGCTGGAAGAGCTGATCCGCATCGGCGACTACATCACCGTGCTGCGCGATGGGCACATCACCGGCCAGGAGGAGATGAAGAACGTCGACACGCGATGGATCGTGCGGCAGATGATCGGCTCCGACGCCAAGGACTTCGCCAAGGCCGACGGTCATGTTCCCGGCGAAGAAATCTTCCGCGCCGAGGACATTTGCCTGCCGCTCGCCACCGGCGGGCTTGCCGTCGACCATGTCTCGTTGTCGCTGCGTGCAGGCGAGATCCTCGGCATATACGGCCTGATGGGCGCCGGGCGCAGCGAATTGTTCGACTGCATCATGGGCCGCCATAGTCATTCGACGGGCGAGATCTTCATTGGCGGCAAACAGGTCAGGGAGCGCGACACGACGCGACGCATCCGGCGCGGGCTGGCGCTGATCCCCGAGGACCGCCAGCGCGAAGGGCTGGTGTCGATCCTCTCGGTCGCCAGCAATCTGACGCTGGCCAGCCTGTCGCGATTTGCCCGCCTGTTCCATATCCGTGGCGCCGACGAAAAGCAGGCGGTGACACAGATGGTGCGGGAACTGGCGATCAAGGTCGCCGACCCGGTGCAGGAGGTTTCGTCACTGTCGGGCGGCAACCAGCAGAAGGTGGTGATCGGCAAGGCGCTGCTCACCGGACCCAAGGTGCTGTTGATGGACGAGCCCAGCCGGGGCATCGATGTCGGCGCCAAGGCGGATGTGTTCCGCACCATGCGCAAACTGTCCCGCGACGGCTTGGGGATTCTTTTTGCGACCTCCGATCTCGACGAGGTCATGGCGTTGTCCGACCGCATCGCGGTGATGAGCAACGGAAAACTGACCGGCATATTCGATCGCGCAGAGGCAACGGAGGCGGTACTCGTCGCTGCCTCGGCGCTTGGCCACGGACCGGTTCGACAGATGGAGAGCACCGCGCATGACTGACATCCCAGCCAAGGCGGCCGCTCCCTCCGCTTCCAGCGGCTCGGTGCTGTTGACATTGATGAAGCTCAGGACCTTCATCGCGCTGATCGCCGTCCTGATCTTCTTCTCGATCGCGGCGCCGAATTTCCTGTCGACCGCCAATCTGATCCTGATGTCGAAGCACGTGGCGCTGAACGCGTTCCTGGCGATGGGCATGACCTTCGTCATCATCACCGGCGGCATCGACCTTTCGGTCGGCTCGATCGTCGGCCTGTGCGGCATGGTGGCCGGCTATCTCGTGCTCAACGGCATCGACCTGCAGATCGGCTACACCATCTATTTCAACGTCTTCGAGATCGCGCTGATCACGCTTGCGGTCGGTATATTGATCGGGGCGGTCAACGGCTTGCTGATCACCAGGCTGAACGTCGCGCCGTTCATCGCCACGCTCGGTGTGCTCTACGTCGCACGCGGCCTGGCGCTCTTGTCGTCGGATGGCCGCACCTTCCCCAACCTCGTCGGCAAGCCGGAACTCGGCACCACCGGCTTCGGTTTCCTCGGTGCCGGCCGGCTGCTCGGCCTGCCGGTGGCGATCTGGATCCTGATCGTCGTTGCACTGGGAGCCGCCTATCTCGCCAAATACACGCCGCTCGGCCGCCACATCTTCGCCGTCGGCGGCAATGAACGGGCGTCGCGGATTTCGGGCGTCCGTGTCAACATGGTGAAGATGTTCGTCTACATGTTCTCGGGTTTCTGCGCGGCGATCGTCGGCCTGATCATCTCGTCCGAGCTGATGGCCTCGCATCCGGCGACAGGCGAAAGTTTCGAGCTCAACGCCATCGCAGCGGCGGTGCTCGGCGGCACCTCGATGTCGGGTGGTCGCGGCACGATCGGCGGCACCATCGTCGGCGCCTTCGTCATCGGCATCCTTTCGGACGGATTGGTGATGATGGGTGTGAGTTCGTTCTGGCAAATGGTGATCAAGGGCCTCGTCATCATCGTCGCCGTCGTCGTCGACCAGGCACAGCGCCGGCTGCAGAGCCGGGTAACGCTGATGCAGATGGCGAAGGCGGGCTGATCATGGCGGAGTTGCGGGGAGCGCTGATCGGCTGCGGCTTCTTTGCCGTCAACCAGATGCATGCCTGGCGCGACATAGTTGGCGCCTCGATCGTCGCCATCTGCGACCGCGATCCGGAACGGCTCAAGATCGTCGGCGACCAGTTCGGCATTGCGAAGCGCTATGCCGACGCCGCGGAACTTTTTGCCGGCGAAAGCCTCGACTTCGTCGATATCGCCACCACCGCGCCCAGCCATCGGCCGCTGGTCGAGATGGCGGCCGCCCATCGCGTTCCGGTGATCTGCCAAAAGCCGTTCGCGCCGACGCTCGCCGACGCCAAGGCGATGGTCAGGGCCTGCGCGGAAGCCGGCGTGCCGCTGATGGTGCATGAGAATTTTCGCTGGCAGTCGCCGCTCCAGGCGGTGCGGGCCGTGCTCGACAGTGGCGAGATCGGCAGACCTTTCTTCGGGCGCATTTCCTTCCGTTCCGCCTACGACGTGTTTTCCGGCCAGCCCTATCTGGCGACGGGAAAACGCTTCATCATCGAGGACCTCGGCATCCATATCCTCGACATCGCCCGTTTCCTGCTCGGCGACGTCACGACCATCACGACACGAACCATCCGCATCAACCCCGAGATCGCGGGCGAGGATGTGGCGACCATGCTGATGGACCACAATAGCGGTGCGACCTCGGTGGTCGATTGCAGCTACGCGACGAAGCTCGCCACCGAGCCGTTTCCCGAGACGCTGATCGAGATCGACGGCAGCGACGGCACGATCCGGCAGGCGCAGGGATACCGGCTCACCGTCACCGGCAAGAGCGGCACGGCAGTCACCGACGTTTCGCCGCCGCTGCTGCCGTGGGCATCGCGGCCCTGGCACAACATCCAGGAAAGCGTCGTCGCCATTCAGCAGCACTGGGTCGACTGCCTGGCCAAGGGAACCGAGCCGGCGACCTCGGGCGCCGACAATCTCAAAACGTTTGCGCTGGTCGAGGCCGCCTATGCCGGTGCCGCGAGCCGGCAACCGGTGCAGCTCGACACCTTGCTGAAATGACCGCCGACGCCTTCTTCCTCTACGGCACGCGAGCGGTCGAGGCCGAGCCGGTCAGGCTCAACGCCGGCGCGCTCAGCGCGGACTTCGTCAACGGCAATCTGCGCACCATTCGCCATGGCGGCACCGAAGTGCTGCGCGCCATCGCCTATATCGTGCGCGATCGCGACTGGGGCACTTACGAGCCGACGTTGACGGACCTTGTCATCGACCAGGGCGCGGACACTTTCTCGGTCAGCTATTCGGCAAGCTGCACCGGGCCGGACGAAAGCCGGCTCGGCTTCCGTGCCACGATCAAAGGCTCCGCTCAAGGCGAGTTGATCTTCGACGTGAGCGCCCTCCCCGAAAGCGATTTCGAAACCAACCGCTGCGGCTTCTGCATCCTGCACCCGATCGCCGGCCTCGCCGGCAGCCCGATCACGGTCGAGCATACCGGCGGCAGCATCGTCGCGACGAAACTTCCCGAGCTGATCGACCCCTGGCAGCCTTTCAAAGATTTGCGAGCGATCACTCATGAGGTGCGGCCCGGCGTCACTGCCGAGTGCCGGATGGAGGGCGATACTTTCGAGATGGAAGACCAGCGCAACTGGTCGGACGCCTCCTACAAGACCTATGTACGGCCGCTTGCGCGGCCATGGCCCTATGTGCTGCCTGTCGGCCAACCCCTGCGCCAGACGATCAGCCTGCGCATCACTGGTGAAAGCAAAACGCCGGCTGCCGCCATGGCCCGCGAACCGGTCCGCGTTGAACTCGGCGAAGCCGGGCCGAGACTGCCCGATGTCGGCGTGGTCATCTATCCCGAGGATGTCGAGACGACGTTGGCGAACCTCTCCGCGCTGTCGACACTCGGCCCGCAACAGTTGCTGTTTCACTACGATCCGACGCGCGGCCACGGGCTCGATGCCTTGCGGTCCTTTGCAAGGCTAGCCGCCGCCCATCCGGCGCACACAACCCTCGAATGCGTCGTTGCCTTCACAGGCGATCTCGACGCCGAGCTGTCAGGCGTCGCCGCCCTGGTGCGCCAGGCCGAGCTAAACCTCTCGGCCATTGCCGTGTCGCCTTCGGTCGACCGGCAGTCGACGCCGCCGGGCAGCGCATGGCCTGAATGCCCACCGCTCGAGGAGGTCTATGCGGCGGCGCGACGCGCCTTTCCCGATATTCGCCTCGGCGGCGGCATGTTCAGTTATTTCACCGAGCTCAACCGCAAGCGCGTGCCGGCGGACCAGCTCGATTTCGTCACCCATTGCACCTGCCCGATCGTGCATGCCGCCGACGATCTCAGCATCATGCAATCGCTGGAGGCGCTGCCTTTCATCACCCAATCGGTGCGGTCGATCTTCGGGGCGAAGCCATACCGGATCGGACCGTCGACGATTGCCATGCGCCAGAACCCCTATGGCGGCGCGACCAAGCCCAATCCCGGGGGACAGCGCATCGCCATGGCCGACAGCGACCCGCGCCATGCCGGCCTGTTCGCAGCAGCATGGACGATCGGCTATGCCGCACGCGTCGCGCCGGCTGGACTGGAGATGCTGACTCTTTCCAGCTTCACCGGCCCGTTCGGCGTCTTGGCGTCATCCGGAGAACCCGTCGCGGAAGGATCACCCCGCCCGATCTTCAGGGCTATCAAGGGGCTTTGCGAAATGGCCGGCCTTGCGCAGGTGGCGGCAAGGACGAGCGATGAGACCAAGGTGCTGGCGCTGGCCGGTCGTTCTGCCTCGGGCGAGATTGTCGCATGGCTGGCGAATCTGACGGCAGACGACGTGCAGGTCGATCTTTCGGCGCTCGGGCGAGGCCATCTCGTGATGACGCCTTATACGGTTACCCGGCTCGGCTGAAGTTACTTTTCGGAATTCATCACATAGAGCGCGCGCGAGCGCTCCAGATGCTTGATCATCGCCTTCTCGGCGCCGTCGGCATCCTTCTTCTCGATGCGGCCAATGATCTCTTCGTGCTCGGTCAGCGTGAAGTTTTCCTTGCCGGTCCAGATCAGCATTTCGGTGTGATATTCCTTCAACCAGCCCAGCATCGCCTCGCTGACGGCGACATAGATCGGGTTGCCGGAAATCGCGGCGATCTGGGTATGGAACTTCATGTCAGCGGAAATGAAGGCTTCGGAATCACCGCGAAAGCCGCGCTGTTCGGCAACGGTGGCCCGCAGCCGCTGCACATCCTCGGCGGTGGCCTTTTCGGCGGCTTCCCTGACCATGCCGCGCTCGAAGAAGATGCGCGCGGTCTTCAAATGCTCAAGCGTGTCCTTCGATGACGACAGGATGATCTTGGCGGCGCCATCGACCTGCTTGATGATCGACTTGGCGGTGAGCTGCAGCACCTTGGCGCGCTCGCCATGCGAGATCGCGACAAGGCCCATATTGCTCAACGCCTGCATCGCCTCGCGGATCGCCGGCCTGCCGACCTCGAAGCGCTCCATCAGTTCGCGCTCCGACGGCATGTCGTCGCCCGGCATCAGCTCGCCGCTGGTGATCAGGCGCTTCAGCCGCAAGAAGACCTCGTCGGAAAGCTTGCGCCGGACAATCGGTTCCGAACGGTTCATCGTCGCGAATCACTCCCTTGACCCGGCCCTATCTAACACTGCCGGCATAGTTCCCGGAAATTGCCGTCTGTCGATCCGCCTAAAACTCCCAGCCCGATATGTCTTGCAATACTTATGTACTCATTATACCAGATTTCGAGCACCGGTGAACCTTTTTCGAACGCTCGGCCTGAGACAGCAGACCATGATCACCCTCACCTATCGCATCGAAACGCCTGGCAGCATCGAAGCGCTGGCCGCCAAGATCGCCAGCGACCAATCGACCGGGACCTTCGTCGCGCTGCCCGGCGAGACCGAGGAGCTGAAGGCCCGCGTGGCGGCGCGCGTGCTGGCGATACGGCCCCTGCCCGATGTCGAGCGGCCGTCGCTTCCCGATGACGGCAACGGGCCGTTCAAGCGTGCGGATATCGATATCGCCTTTCCGTTCGATGCCATCGGCACCGACCTTTCGGCGCTCATGACGATCGCCATCGGCGGCACCTATTCGATCAAGGGTCTCACCGGGATCCGCGTCGTCGACATGAAACTACCGGAGGATTTTCGCGGCGCGCATCCCGGTCCACAGTTCGGTGTCGCCGGCAGCCGCCGGCTGACCGGTGTGACGGACCGCCCGATCATCGGCACGATCGTCAAGCCGGCGCTCGGGCTGCGGCCGCCCGAGACGGCGGCAATGGTGGCGGAACTGATCGCCGCCGGCGTCGATTTCATCAAGGACGATGAAAAGCTGATGAGCCCGGCCTATTCGCCCCTGTCGGAACGGGTGAAGGCAATCATGCCGCTCATCCTCGACCATGAGCAAAAGACCGGCAAGAAGGTTATGTATGCCTTCGGCATCTCGCATGCCGACCCGGACGAGATGATGCGCAACCATGATCTGGTGGCGAAGGCCGGCGGCAATTGCGCTGTGGTCAACATCAATTCGATCGGGCTCGGTGGCATGTCGTTCCTGAGAAAACGCTCCAGCCTGGTGTTGCACGCCCATCGCAATGGCTGGGACATCCTCACCCGTCACCCGGGCCTCGGCATGGACTTCAAGGTCTGGCAGCAGTTCTGGCGGCTGCTCGGCGTCGACCAGTTCCAGATCAACGGCATCGCCTCGAAATACTGGGAACCGGATGACTCTTTCGTCGAGTCGTTCAAGGCGGTGACGACACCGATCTTTTCACCCGAGGACCGCGCCTTGCCGGTGGCGGGCTCCGGCCAGTGGGGCGGCCAGGCGCCCGAGACATATGCACGGACCGGGCGGACAGTCGATCTTCTCTATCTCTGCGGCGGTGGCATCATCAGCCATCCGGACGGGCCTGGCGCCGGCGTGCGTGCCGTGCAGCAAGCCTGGCAAGCGGCGGTTGACGGCATTGCGCTTGCCGACTTCGCCTTGAACCACCCTGAACTGGCGCGGTCGATCGAAAAATTCGGCGACGGCAAGGCGGCCTGAAGCCATGCAAGACCTGCTTCTCAGCTATTATGGCGACGACCTGACCGGCTCGACCGATGTCATGGAGGCGCTTGAGCTCGGCGGCGTGCCGACCGTGCTGTTCATGCGCCAGCCGGACGAGGCCTTGCTTGCGCGATTTGCGCAGTGCCGGGCGATCGGCCTGGCCGGCACCAGCCGCAGCGAGACGCCGCAGTGGATGGACACGCATCTGCGCGAAGCCTTCGGCTGGCTGAAGACGTTGAAAGCCGCAATCTGCCACTACAAGGTCTGCTCGACCTTCGATTCCAGCCCGACGATCGGCAGCATCGGCCGGGCCATCGAGCTCGGCCGCTCGGTGTTCGCACAGGACAGCGTGCCGCTGCTGGTCGGCGCGCCGCAGCTCAAGCGCTACACCGCCTTCGGCCATCTGTTCGCCGCCTATCGCGATCAATATTTCCGCATCGACCGCCACCCTGTGATGAGCCGCCACCCGACCACGCCGATGGATGAGTCCGATCTGCTGATCCATCTGTCGCGACAGACGGCGCTGAACTCCGGGCTGGTCGACCTTGCGACGCTGCAGTCCGCGTCACGGTCGGCGGCATTCGACCGCCTGGCCGGAGACGGCACCGCAATCGTGCTTGTCGATGTCGACAATCTGGAGACGCAGGCTCTGGCCGGCAAGGAGCTGTGGCGCGTTCGCAAGCCCGGCGGTTCTTTTGTCGTCGGTTCGTCCGGTGTCGAGTATGCGTTGCTGGCCGAATGGGCGGCGAATGAACTCGTCAGCGCCGGACAAGGCGTCACGCCGCCCGG